>DATIPJ010001138.1:0-10357 GCA_035472155.1 Kofleriaceae bacterium | reverse complement strand
CGCCGATCTTCCCGCACCTGCTTCACCTCGGCCCCAACGGCGGCGCCACGGAGAGCGAGCCCTCCGCCGGCTTCATCGAGCAGTGGGGCCGCAGCGGGGCCGTCGCGCTGGGACCCACCGGGCGGCTGTACTGGCAGCGCTCGATGGTGTGGCCCGGGCCCAACGAGACGTCGTTCCCCTACCTGCTGGCGTTCTGAGCGTGCGACGGCCCGGCGGCTGACCTGCGAACTGCCGGCCTCATCCGCGACATGGGGTGCATCGCTGGCCGGCATCTCGTAGCATCGCCTTGTGGGAACGGCCTTCGGCAACGCCTGGTCGGGCGCACGCATGGCGCTGTGCGCAGCGTCGGTGCTGTGGCTCGGGTTGGCGGGAGGATGCATGTCTGCCGCGCGCCGCGATGCCGCGCACTGGGTGATGGTCGAGACCGACAACATCCAGCTGCGCACGAACGTGCGGCGCGATCATGCGGTGCAGATCGCGCGCGACATGCAGCGCACCTACGATGTGCTGGCGCGCTTCGCGATGCCGTGTGCGGCGAGGCGCGCCCAGGATCGCGTGCCGGTGACGGTGCTGCCGTTTCGCGAGTTCTCCACGCTCGCGCCGAACGCACTGGGCTTCTATCGCGCCGCGCAGGTGACGTGGCTGCCTGGCTATGATGGCCAGCTCGTGCTTCCGGATGGCCTCGGCTTCGAATCCAGGCGCGTCTTCCAGCACGAGGTGACCCACCGGCTGGTCACCGCCTGCTTCGTGCGCGTTCCATCGTGGTTGAACGAGGGGCTTGCCGGCTTCTTCGAGACCATGCGAGTCGACGCCGCGGGCGTCACGTTCGGCCGCCCGCCCTACGTCATCGCGCCCGAGGGCACGGTGCGCCGCCCCGGCAGCCTCGTCGTCGACGGCCAGCCGGTGCGCGTGGTGTCGTTCGACATGCTGCCGTCGCTCGCGGACCTGTTCGCGATGCGCAACCTCCTGGCGCACGATGGCACCGGAGCCACGCCGGCCTACGCGGTGGCGTGGGCGCTGGTGCACTTCCTGGTGCTCGGCGCGCCGGACCTGACGCCGCGCTACGAAGCGTTTCTCGCCGCGCTGCGCACGCCGGGCCGCGACGCGCGCGCCCTGTTCACCCAGGCATTCGAGGATGTCCCGCTGCAGGACCGGCTGAATGCCTATCTGCGCGGCGGCAAGTTCGATGTGCTGCAGTCGCAGCCGTCGGCGGTGGCCCCGCGCGCGGACCATGTGGACGCGCGCGTGCGCGATCTGCCCGAGGAGGACGCCTACGTGCACCTGGCGTGGCTCCACGCGCAGGCGCGCGACGACGCCGGCCAGCAGCGCTTTCGCGACTACGTCGAGGCGGCCAAGGAGCATCCGCGCACGCGCACGGCCGCGTATCTCGTCGCGGCGATCGCGGCGATGGCCAGAGGTGATCTGGCCGACGCCGAACGCGAGGTGCAAGAGGGGCTCGCCGGCACGCCCGACGCCGCGCGCGCTGCACCCCCCGCATTCCTCGAGGCGCGCGTGGACATCTTGCTCGCGCGCAGAGCCCCGGCGGCGGAGCTCGACGGGGCGGCCGAGCGCTTGCGGCGCGTGGCGACCACGGCGGGCCAATGGTGCTCGCTGGCGCAGGTCGCGCTCCGTCGAGGCGACCGCAAGGCGGCGCTGGCGCTCTCGGCGCGCGGGCTCGCGCTCGACCCGCGGCTGGTGATCTGCCGGATGGCGGATGCCGCCGAATGATCCGTCGTCCGCTCAGTCGAGCGGCACGTCGCCCTTGCCGCCGCACGCCGTCCACAGCGAGCGCGCCTCCGCCTCGAGCGCCTCGTTCTTCGCGAACATCTCCTTCTCGCTGAGCACGCCGTCGTAGCGCGTGGCGTAGGTGTTGGTCTGCCAGCTGTTGGAGGCCTTGTGCTGCTCGCGCTCCTTGCGCGTATCGACCGCCTGGCGAACGGCGTCCCAGGTGGCGGTGCGGCACTCCTTCTGCTTGCCGGCCTGCTTGAGCTTCTTGGCCTCGGCGACGCGGTAGGCCGCCTGGTTGAACGACGTCACCTCGTTGTTGGTGGGCTCGCAGACCGCCCACGGGTTGCCCGAGTTGCAGCGATCGAAGTCCTCATGTCCGCGGCTGTAGTGATCGATCACCACATCGCGCGCCGTGACGCGACCGAAGTCATCCTTCTCGAACGCCCAGTCATCGTAGTCGGCGTGGACGGTCACGACATCGCCCTTGGCGAGATCGAGCTGCTTCTTGGCCTGCGCGACCACGGGCTTCCACTTCCCGGCCACGGCGCCGCTCGGGAACTTGCAGCCCGGGACGGCGATCGGCGACATCGCCGAGCTGCGCTCGAGCTTGGTCCAGGCGCGGCCGCGCCTCTCCTGCACGAAGTGAATCGGCAGATAGGCGCATACCTTCACTTTCTTCGCCGGGCTATCGTTGCGGTCCTTTTCATAACAAGACGGTTTGCACTGCAGGATGGCCCCGCGGAGATCGGTGGCCGTCTCGTCGGCCGAGGCGATCGCCGGTGCAACGACGCCCCCCGCGAGCAATAACATCGCAAACAAGGGATGAGACCGAGTCATGTTCTGCGTCGTCCTTTCTTCGTCGGCGGACGACGGAGCACACGTCGGACCAGCTGCGTGGGACAGCTCAAAGGTGCGAAGCCGCTCGAGGCGCGCCTCGATGAAGCATGCCGCGGCCTGTACCTGTATCGCAGCTGTCACCGTTACAGTGAATCATCCGATCGCCCAGCGCGCGTGGAGTGCCGCACAGACGTGTATCGCGTGTATCTGTTTCACTGTTTCCATCCGCAACTCGCCGGAATATCATCGACAAACGTTGTCTGTTCGTCACCCCGCTCCGGTGGATGGCGGTCCCGAGACGGGCTCGGGTAGCAGCACGATCGAGCACACGATCGAGCGCACGATCGACCGTACGAATGCGCCGGGCGCGGCGGGCCACGACGAGCTGTTGCCGCGCGGGACGGCGATCCGGCGCTATGTCGTGCTCGAGCGGCTCGGCGAGGGCGGCATGGGTGTGGTGTATGCCGCGTACGATTACGGGCTCGACCGGCGGATCGCGCTCAAGCTCGTGCGCGACCACGCCGGGGCGGCCGCGCGCGCGCGGCTCATGCGCGAGGGGCAAGCGCTCGCGAAGCTGTCGCATCCCAACGTGGTGGCGGTCTACGACATCGGCGAGCACGCGGAGGAGGTATTCATCGCGATGGAGCTGGTCGACGGCGGCTCGCTGCGCGACTGGCTGGAGGCCGAGCCGCGCGACTGGCGCGCGATCGTCGAGGTGTTTCGCCGCGCGGGCGAGGGGCTGGCCGCGGCGCACGGTGCGGGCATCGTGCATCGCGACGTCAAGCCCGACAACATCCTGATCGATCGCAGCGGCGCGGTGCGCGTGGGCGATTTCGGGCTCGCGATCGTCGCGTACGGCGCCGACGAAGTGCGCGAGGGCGCGGCGCCCGCGGTCGCCAGCGCGGTGACGGTGAGCGGGCTGGCGCTCGGCACGCCCGCGTACATGGCGCCCGAGCAGCACCGCGGGCGGCGCGACGTCGATGCCCGCACGGATCAGTTCGGGTTCTGCGTCGCGCTGTACGAGGCGCTGTATGGCGTGCGGCCGTTCGCGGGGAGCAGCGCCTCGGAGCTGTGCGCGGCGACCGAGTCGGGCCGGTTCGCGCCCATCGCGAGCGGCCGCGAGGTGCCGGCGTGGATCCGGCGCGCCGTGACGCGCGGGCTCGCGGCGGATCCGGCGGCGCGGTTTCCATCGATGGCGGCGGTGCTGGCCGAGCTCGGGCGCGATCCGCGCGCGCGGCGACGGCGATGGCTGCTCGCGGGCGCGGCGCTGGCGGTCGTCGCCGGGGTCGCGCTCGCGTCGGCGAAGCTGGCCGGCGGTGAGGCGGTCGCCGCGTGCCGCACCGACGACGCGCGGTTTGCCGGGGTGTGGGATGAGCCGCGGCGCGCGGCGATCCAGGCGGCGTTCGCGCACAGCGGCGCACCCGATGCCGGCGATGCCTGGCAGCGCGTGGAGCGCGCGCTCGACGAGCGAACCGCCGGGTGGCAGCGGATGCGGGTCGAAGCGTGCGAGGCCACGCACGTGCGCGCCGAGCAGTCGGCCGAGCTGCTCGACCGGCGCATGGCATGCCTCGACGACCGTGCCGCCGAGGTCCGCGCGCTGTCCGATGTGCTCGCCGTCGCGGACCGCGCCGCGGTCAACCGGGCGGCCGCCGCGGCCCACGGGCTCGAGCCGATCGAGGCGTGCTCGCGCGGCGCAGCGCTGCGCGCGGGCGGCCACCGGGCGAGCGACGCCGGCGCGGTCGAGCGGCGCGCGCGGCTCTCGCAGGCCGAGGCCGTGGGCCTGGTCGGCGGCCGGTTGCGCGCGCTCGAGCTGCTACGGCCCCTGGTGACCGATGCGCACGCCGCGCACGATCGCGAGCTCGAAGGCAAGGCGCAGCGGCTGTACGGCGAGCTGCTCGTCGAGCGGGGCGAGAAGGGCGACCTCGACGCTGCCGAGGAGGCATACCAGGGCGCGATCCGCGCGGCGACGGCCGACGGCGCGGACGAGCTGGCCGCGCGGGCGTGGCTCGATCTGGCGTGGCTCACCGGCGAGGAGCGCGGACAGCATGCGCAGGCGCACCAGCTCGCGGCGGTGGCGCAGGCGGTGATCGACCGGCTGGGCAGCGCGCCGGCGCTCGAGGCCAAGCTCGAGGATCGCGTCGGCGTGCTGTTCTACGATCAGGGCAAGTACGGCGAGGCGGCGACGCACCTCGAGCGCGGCCTCGCGCTCCGCGAGCAGCTGTTCGGCGCGGGCAGCGTCGAGGCGGCCGCGTCGCTGCAGCACGTCGCGATCCTGCGCACCGCCGAGGGCAAGAAGGAGCTCGCGCTCGAGCTCCATCGCCGGGCGCGCGAGAACGCCGAGCGGGCGCGCGGCCCGAACAGCCACGAGGTGATCGCGTACCTCGGCGGCGAAGGCGCCGCGCTGTATGAGCTCGGGCGCAGCGACGAGGCGCTCGCGCTGTTCGAGCGCGCGCTCGCCGCGGTGCTGCGCAACGATCCCGACGACGCGCGCAACGCCGCCGGGCTGATCAGCAACATCTCGGTGATCCAGCGCGAGCGCGGGCAGCTGGCCGCGGCGCAGGCGACGGTCGAGCGCGCGATCGCGATGTTCGAGCGCGTCGGCGGGCCCGACAACCCCTTGCTCGTCGAGCCGCTGTGCAACCTCGCCCTGCTGTTCCAGGACCGCGCGCGCTACGACGAAGCGGCGGCGCGGCTGGCGCGCGCACTCGCGATCCAGGAGCGCGCGCTCGGCAAGGAGCACCCCGAGCTCGGCTCGACGCTGAGCCAGATCGGCTCGCTGCACAGCGCCGCGAAGCGCCCTGCCCTCGCGATCGCTCCGCTCGAGCGCGCGATCGCGCTGCGCGAGCCGCTGCCCGCGGCGGCGCAGGCCGTGGCCGAGGACCGGTTCAAGCTGGCCCGTGCGCTCGTGGCGGCGCGTGGCGAGCGCGCGCGCGCCGGTGCCCTGGCCGACCAGGCGCGCGCGACCTTCGTCGCCGGCGGCGACGCCGCGTCGGCCGAGGGCGTGGATCGCTGGCGGGCCGAGGTCGGTCTGCGCGGGACGCCCGGAAGGAGATGATCAACGTGCAAGCGGAGAACAGCCCGGCCCCCCGGACGCTGTCGCGCGAGGCGCCGCTGCGCGACGGCGGGCTCGACGGCACGCCGGTGCTGATCGTCGTGATGCTATGCGATGACCCGCTGGCGGGCTCGAGCCGGCACTCGCTGGCCGATCTCGACGAGGTCGCGCTCGGGCGCGCCACCGCCAAGCGCGCGACGCGAGTGGCGCGCCGGCTCGAGCTCGGCATTCCGGATGCGCGGATGTCGGGCGTGCACGCGCGCCTGGTTCGCGACCTCACGCGCTGGATCGTCGAGGACGCGGGGTCCAAGAACGGCGTCGCGGTCAACGGCATCCGGCGGCAGCGCGCGGTGCTCGACGACGGCGACATCGTCGAGCTCGGCCACACGCTGTGCCTGTTCCGCGCCTCCGGCGGGCGCGCCGCCTGCTATCCGCTCGACTGCGAGCGCAGTGATCTCGCGATGCCCGCGCCCGGGCTGGCGACGTTCGCGCCGAGCATCGCGGCCGCGTTCGACGACCTCGCCCTGGTCGCGCGGACCGACGCCGCGATCGTGCTGCTCGGCGAGACCGGCACCGGCAAGGAGCTGGTCGCGCGCGCGGTCCACGGGCTCGCCGGTCGCACCGGCGCCTTCGTCGCGCTCAACTGCGGCGCGCTGCCCGAGACGCTCGCCGAGAGCGAGCTGTTCGGTTACCGCAAGGGCGCGTTCTCGGGCGCCAACCAGGACCGCCTCGGCCTGGTGCGCAGCGCCGACCGAGGCACGCTGTTCCTCGACGAGATCGGCGACCTCGCGCCCGCGTCGCAGGCCACGCTCTTGCGCGTGCTGCAGGAGCGCGAGGTGTGCCCGGTCGGCAGCAGCGAGCCGATCGCGGTCGATCTCCATGTGGTCGCCGCGACCCACCACGATCTCGACGCGCTCGTCGCACAGGGCCGGTTCCGCCGCGATCTCCATGCGCGCGTGGCGGCGTTCACGCTGCGCCTGCCGCCGCTGCGCGCGCGCCCCGAGGATCTGGGCCTCCTGATCGCCGATCTGCTCGCGCGATCCGGCCACCCCGCGGCCTTGCGCTTCACCTGCGAGGCTGGCTACGCGCTCCTGCGCCACGGCTGGCCCTCGAACGTCCGCGAGCTCGCGGCGTGCCTCGTCGTCGCCGGCGCGCTCGCGCGCGGCGGTGCCGTGCGGGTCGAGCACCTGCCCGAGGCCGTGCGCGGCGCGCCACCGGCGGCGACCGCCGAGCCGTCCGCAGAGGCGACCGGCGACGATCCCAAGCGCGCCGAGCTCGTCGCGCTCCTGACCGAGCACGGCGGTAACGTCAGCGCCGTGGCGCGCGCCGCGCACCGCTCGCGCGTGCAGGTCCATCGCTGGCTGCGGCGCTTCGGCCTCGACGCCGCGCGCTTCCGCCGCTGACGGACCCGCCGATCACCGCGCCGCCGCTCGCCTACCGCCGGTATCATCCGGCGACGCGAGCCATCACAGAAAGCGCAGCCACCCGTCGGGATGCTGCTGCTTGTAAGCGGCGTAGCGCTGGCACGCGAGGGTCAGCAGCGCGAGCGCGACCGCCACGACCACATACAGCAGCGGCAGGCTCCAGGCGTAGCCCGCGGGCGGCGGCGGATTGGCCATCGGGTGATTGGTGAACAGCCACGGATCGACCGCGCCGCCGCGCATCCAGGCGACCGCGATCGCGAGCGCGTGCACGAGCGGAATGTGCAGCAGGTAGAAGAACAGCGGCACGCGGCCGAGCGTGGCGAGCCAGCGCGCGATCGGGCCGTGCGCACGCTCGGCGAGCGGCACCGCGGCGAGCAGCGGGCCGAGCGTCACGAGCAGCAAGTCGAGGGACGCGGGGTACTTCGTGACGTCGAGGAACGCGAGGTAGCCCGGCTTGGGCGACGTCGACCACGGGCGCAGGTCGCCGTAGCCGTCGAGCGCGCGCAGCACGATGAACAGCGCGATCGCCGCGAGCCCGATGGCGGCGCAGCAGCGATCGCGGCGCGGATGGACGAGGATGGCGCCGAAGCCGTAGCCGGCGGCCATCACGCCGACCCATGGCACGAGCGAGTACAGGACCTGGATGCGCGGGCCGTCGCCGAGCTCGATCGGGCCGGCGTAGAAGCCGACGTAGAGCAGCTTCCAGGGCCAGGCGACCGGGCCGTGGATCGCGGCGAGCCGCGCGTCGAACAGGTTGTGGCCGGCGATGATCGCCACGCCGAGCGCGCCGACCAGCCACGGCGGCAGCCGGGTCAGCACCGCGAGCGCGATCATCGACGCGCCGAGCACCCACAGGACGCCCGCCATCCCGTGGCCACCGAAATCGAGGTTGAACGTCCACGACAGGCGGACGATGGTCGCCTCGAGGACGATCAGCCAGAGCCCGCGCACGACGAGGAAGCGCGGCAGATCGCGATGCGTGCGCGCGTAGAGATAGGCGCTCGCCCCGGCGAGGAACACGAACGCCGGCGCGCAGAAGTGCGTGACCCAGCGGGTGAAGAACACGCCCGGGGTGGCGCCGCCCGCCGGAACGCCGGAGAACACCCGCACGTGGTCGATCACCATGAGCGCGACGGCGAGGCCGCGCAGCACGTCGATCGAACGGACTCGCACGCCGCCAGCATCGCGGCGCGCCGCGCACCCGGCAATCGCCGATCCGCCAGCGGTGTGGATCGTGACGGGAACGGTGGGCGTTGCCGCGCGCCCGCGCGATGCGCTAGCTTGACGGCTTGCGCGTCCGCCCCTGGATGCTGGTCTCGGCGGCGTGGATCGCCCCGGCGATCCTCGGCGGCGTCAACGAGGTCGTGCAGGGGCGGCTGTGGCGCGGCACGGTCGATCTGGGCGCCGCCGCGTTCGCCGCCGCCGATTGGATGATCTACGCGCTGCTCACGCCGGGCGTGTTCGCGCTCGCGCGGCGCTGGCCGCTCGCTCGCCCCGAGCTGCGGCGCCACGCCCTCTATCACCTCGCCGCCGCGCTCGGGTTCTGCGTGCTGTGGGCGGCCAGCGGCACGCTGCTCAAGCTCGTGCTCGTGCCCGAGGAGGTGCGCGACGTGCCGAGCGCGCTCGCGAGCTGGATCTTCATCACCCTGCCGTTCGGCGTCGCGGTGTACCTCGCGCTCGTCGGGATCGAGCACGCGATCTACTACTTCGTGACCGCGCGCCAGCGCGAGGCCCAGCTCGCGACCGCGCGGCTCGCATCGCTGACTGCCAAGCTCAACCCGCACTTCCTGTTCAACGCGATGAACACCGTCGCGGTGCTCGTGCGCGACGCCGACCCGGCGGCGGTCCGCGTCGTCGAGCAGCTCGCCGAGCTGATGCGCCAGACGCTCGATCCGGCCCGCGGTGACGAGGTCTCGCTCGCCGTCGAGCTCGAGCTGGTCGAGGGCTATCTCGCGATCGAGCGAGCGCGCTACTCCGACCGCCTGCGGCCGGTGCTCGAGCTCGACCCCGCGCTGCGCTCGGCGCGCGTCCCGAGCTTCGCGCTGCAGCACCTGGCCGAGAACGCGGTGCGCCATGGCATCGCCCGGCGCACCGAGGCCGGGCTCGTCGAGATCCGCGCGCGCCGCGACGGCGATCGCCTCGAGCTCACTGTGCGCGACGACGGCCCGGGCATCGCCGACGGCGCCGAGCCAGTCCCCGGCCACGGCCTGGCCAACACGCGCGAGCGGCTGCGCGTGCTGTACGGCGACCGCGCGACCCTCGTCGTCGAGCGCCACCCCGACGGCGGCACGATCGCCACGCTGCGCTTGCCGCTGCACACCCCGGAGCCCGCCGATGCCCGGTGATCGCCGCGTGGTCGTCGCCGACGACGAGCCGTCGGCCCGCCGCGGCGTGCGCCAGCTGCTCGCCGCCCACCCGGGGTACGCGATCGTCGGCGAGTGCCGCGACGGTCCCGAGGTCCTCGCGGCGCTCGATGCGCTCGCCCCCGACCTCGTGTTCCTCGACATCCAGATGCCCGGGCTCGACGGCTTCGAGGTCATCGCGCGCCGCGCGCCCGCCCGCATGCCGCTCGTGGTGTTCCTGACCGCCTACGGCCACCACGCGTTGCGCGCCTTCGAGGCCGAGGCGGTCGACTACCTCATGAAGCCGGTGAGCGAGGCGCGGTTCGCCGCGACGATGCAGCGCGTCGGCCGCGTGCTCGCCGCCGCACCGCCGCCGCCCGGGCTCGTCGTGACCACGCCGCGCGGCCAGGTCATCGTCGAGCTGCGCGCGATCGACTGGATCGAGGCGGCCGACAACTACGCGCGGCTGTGGGTCGGCGAGCGCGACCACCTCATGCGCGAATCGCTGGGCGCGCTCGAGGAGCGCACGGTCGCGCACGGCTTCCTCCGCGCCCACCGCCGCGCGCTGATCCGGCTCGCCGCGATCCAGCGGCTCGACCACGCCGCGGACGGCGGCCTGGTCGCGGTGCTGGCGAGCGGCGCACGGATCCCGATCTCGCGCCGCCGGCGCGCCGCATTCGCCTCCGCCGTGCGTGCGCGGGGCGTCTAGCCCTGCGAAGCCGGCCGAGCCGCGAGCGCGAGCGCCCAGGGCTTCGGCCAGGTGCGCCGATGCCACGGCGGCGTTATGGTGTGCCGGTGACCAAGCTTCGCATAGATATCTGGTCCGACATCGCGTGTCCCTGGTGCTACATCGGCAAGCGTCACCTCGAGCAGGCGCTCGAGAAGTTCGCGCACAAGGCCGAGGTCGACGTCGTGTGGCGAGCCTTCGAGCTCGACCCGTCGGCGCCGCGCATCCGCGACACCTCGCAGACGTA
>DATIPJ010001137.1:0-4452 GCA_035472155.1 Kofleriaceae bacterium | reverse complement strand
TGCGATCTCCGCGGCCTCGCGATAGTCGGGGCTCGCTCCGCCGTGCGCGTGACCCGCGGCATCGACCGCGCCGATCAGCATCACGACGACGTCGGCGTTACCGTCGACCAGCGCCGCGCCGGCCTCGGAGAAGCCGCCGGGCCACGGCGCGTAGCGCGCGTCGTCGAACGGCGACGCCAGGTCGGCATCCGGCGCGTGCACGCCGGCGCGCGCGGTCGGCTGCTCGAAGCTGTCGATGTCGATCTCGGCCTCGCCCTCGGTATCGACGTCGAGGGCGGCCTGCGGGCTCTCCGCGCTGCGCCGGCGCAGGAACATGCGGGGCAGCACGTCGTAGTCGGTCGCGGTCGCGACCCGCAGGCCCGCCGCTCGCGCGCGGTCCATCAGCGAATCGAGCAGCACCGGCGTGACGTGGTGGTTCGTCCGCACGCCGCTGGCCGCCGGTGGCACGCCGCTCAAGATCGACACGTAGTTCGGCCGCGACCACGTCGGATAGTGCGAGGTCGCCTCGCTATCGACGCCGCGCCGGCGCAGCTCGTCCAGGTACGGCAGCTCGTACGAGCGGTCGAGCCGCAGGCCATCGATCACTGCGAGGAAGACCCGGCGCGCCAGCCGCGGCGTGTGCGGGTCGGCGACCGACGGCGTCACCCGGGCGAGCGGCGGCTCGACCTGCTCGAGGTCGAACATGAACGACGCGCCGGCCAGACCGGCCTGCACCGCGCCCACTGCACCCAGGACGCACAGGGTCAGCGCCGCCGCGACCACCTGGCGCGTCGGAGCCGTGTCGCCCCGCCTGTGCAGCGACCTCATCCCTCAGTCTAGCCCAGAGGCCAAAAAAGAGCGGCGTCGGTTGGTCGTTGGCCGCCGCCGCGCGACATGTTATCGATGGATCACGATGTGGTATCTGGGTTCTGTCCCGCACCAACCGGACGTCGCGAGGTAGAGGATTGTCGCCTTCAGGGCTGAACTTTGCGCGCGCTACCTGACGTTACGTTTCGCGAGGACTCCATGGATACCCAGCTCAAGCTTCTCGGCCGCGATGCTCCGACCGAGATCGCACCGATCAAGCACCTCAAGCCATCGATCGATCCATCGACGCTGTTCCACCGCCAGCTGCTCGACGGAGCGTTCTGGCAGAAGATCCCGGCCTACCGGCGCATCGACGAAGCGACCTTCCTCGATCACAGCTGGCAGGCCAAGAACTCGATCACCAACCCGCAGAAGCTGCTGCAGGCGGTGCAGGACCTCGTCCCGCAGTCGTTCTACGACGACGTGTGGAAGGGCTTCCACGCGGCGCCGATGTCGATCCGGATCTCGCCTTATCTCCTGTCGCTGATCGACTGGACCGACGCCTACAACGATCCGCTGCGCCGGCAGTTCGTGCCGCTGGCGTCGCGCCTCCTCCCCGATCACCCCAAGCTCACGCTTGACTCCTTGCACGAGCAGGCCGACGCGCCGGTCCCCGGCCTCACGCACCGCTATCCCGACAAGGCGCTGTTCCTCGCACTGGACACTTGCCCGGTGTACTGCCGGTTCTGCACCCGCAGCTACGCCGTCGGGGTCGATACCGACGAGGTCGAGAAGGTCTCGCTCAAGGCGACCGAGGAGCGCTGGGAGCGCGCGTTCCGCTACATCTCCGAGCGGCCCGAGCTCGAGGACATCGTGGTGTCGGGCGGCGATAGCTACCAGCTCAAGGCGCGCCAGATCATCCTGATCGGCAACCGGCTGCTCGAGCTGCCCAACATCCGTCGCATCCGGTTCGCGACCAAGGGCCCGGCCGTGATGCCGATGAAGCTCTTGACGGATCACGACTGGCTCGACGCGCTGACCTCGGTCGTGGAGCGCGGCCGCAAGCTGCACAAGGAGGTCGTGCTCCACACGCACTTCAACCACCCCAATGAGATCACCGCGATCACCAAGCGCGCGCTCGATACGGTGTTCGAGCGCGGGATCATCGTGCGCAACCAGTGCGTGCTGCAGCGCGGCGTCAATGATTCGGTCGCGACGATGCAGCTCCTGGTCAAGCGACTCGGGCACTGTCAGGTCCAGCCGTATTACGTCTACGTCCACGACCTCGTGAAGGGTGTGGAAGACCTGCGCACCACGCTGCAGACCGCCCTCGACATCGAAAAATCCGTGCGCGGTGTGACCGCGGGCTTCCAGACGCCGACGTTCGTCGTCGATGCGCCGGGCGGCGGCGGCAAGCGCGTCGCGCATAGCTTCGACCACTACGACCGCGACAGCGGCATCTCGGTGTTCTCCGCACCGTCGGTCAAGCCCGGCTTCTTCCTCTACTTCGATCCGATCGACACGCTGGCCCCGGAGTTTCAGGAGCGCTGGAAGAGCGTGGCCGAGCAGGATCGGATGATCGAGGACGCGATCGCGCGGGCCAAGGCGAACCAGCTGGCGAGCGCGCGGGCCTCGAGCGTTCGCTGAACGTTTTCTGCGCAGCCGTGTGGCGTCGCACACCGTCGGACACGGGCAGCGAAAAGCTGCGACCTCGACGAGCGGGCCTCCCACAAGACGCGCAGGAGGCCTTGATGCGAACGAGAATCTTGATGGTTGCAGCAGCCGGCTTTGGCGTCGCCGTGGCGTGCACCGACATGGCAGTTCAGACGAGTGGGATGCGTGTCGACGGCGTGAAGGTCGATTGCGCGGCGCGCGCCGACGGCGTGAACAAGTGCGCGCCGGTCGCCGATGCGTGCGACGTGACGACTGTGCTCTGGCCTCCGAATCACAAGATGCAGCGGTTCACGCTCGACGATTGCGCGCCACCGGCCGGCTGCGGCGGCGGGGGCAGCGGCAGCGACGGCGGGGGAAGCGGTAGCGGAAGTGGGAGCGGAAGCGACGGCGGTGGGAGCGGCAGTGGCAGCGGTAGCGGCAGCGACGTGATCATCGAGCGCACGCTGTCCCCGGCGGTCGCCGCGGGCACGCACATCACCGCGATCACCGTCGACGAGGCGATCGACGTCGGCAAGGGCGGCGACGGCCACACGACGGTGAGCGACATCGCGATCATCGACGATGTGACCTTCGACCTGCGCTCGGAGCGTCAGGGCGGCGGCGACGGCCGCGTGTACCGCGTGCACTTCGTCGACGACGCGGGCGTCGAGGGCGCGTGCGAGTTCCAGGTGCCGCACGACCAGGGCCCGACGGCGGGCGCGATGGACAGCGGCACGGTCGTCACGGTCGCGCCCTGACCGTTTCGCATCTCGCCGCCGGGTGATGTTGCACGACGGACTGCCGGACTCTCCGCGCTTCACCGGAACCGTCCACCCGGTGCTCCTCCCGGGGACCCAGGCATCACCCGGCGGCGGTGTGCATTGCACCACGGGTCGGATGCGGCGCGTGCGGGTGCGGCGGGTGCGGGCGCTTCACATGCAGGCGTCGCACAGGCCGCGGACCTGGATCTCGACCCGCTTCTGGCGGATGGCGCGGGGCGCCTTGGTCCGGGTCATCGCGTACTCGAGATCGGGCAAGCACTCGATCGTGCCGCACTCGGTGCACACGAAGTGTGGGTGCGCCGCCGCCTGGTGGGCGCCTGTGATCGCCTCGAAGCGCCAGATGTGGTCGCCGACGTCGGTGCGGTGCGCCAGCCCGACGTCCGCCAGGTCCGTCAGGTTGCGGTAGATCGTCGCCGGATCCCAGGCCTGCGAGGCCAGCTTGGCGACGACCTCACTGTGCGAGACCGGTGAGCCGGCCGATCGCAACAGGTGGAGCACCGCGATCCGAGACGGTGTGGCCCCGCAGCCCTGCTTCCCGAACGGCGGCCTTCAACGTCTCGAGATCGTCCCGCCGAAGTGCCATGATGTTCACTCTACGCGAACGCGTGGGCGCCGGCAAGCAGATGCAAACGAGTTGCATGTAGCACGCTGTGCGCGCAGCGGCCTCGGCGCCTCGCTATTGAATCACGACAAACGTCTGGTGATTGATCGCCACGAGCCGGCCGTCCTCGCCCCACAGCTCGCGGCTCTCGACGAAGTAACCCTCGGCGCACACCGGCGCGGTCGCGCGGTAGAGCAGCGGCGCGTCGGGATCCAGGCCGGTCAGCTCGCCGAGGATATCGAGCGTGAAGGCGATGGTCGCCATCGGCCGCATCTCGGTGAACCGATTGAAGAGCGTCGGCCACCACGCATCGATCAGCGCGGCGATGTACGGCGCACCGCGATCGGGCCCCGGGTCGCGCGCGCGGATCCAGCCGATCGCGCGCGTGGTGTTCCCGACCAGCGGGATGCCCTCGACGATGCGGTACTCGAACTGCCGCGAGAACTCGACCGCGACGTTCGGCAGCACCGGGACCTCTTGCCAGCGCGGCGATTCGGGCGCCGTCAGGTCATTCCACGCCAGCGCTGCGCGACCGGGCCGCGTGGCGCCGAGGATCGCGACCGCGTGGCTCTGGACCTCGCCGTGCTGCGTGAGCTGGGCGCGCAACGTCGACACGCTCTTGCCTTCGCG
>DATIPJ010001136.1:0-20188 GCA_035472155.1 Kofleriaceae bacterium | reverse complement strand
CGGTCACGCCGGCGCGCGTTTCCCCGGGCGAGACGGTGTCGATCCGCGTCACGGTGAAGAACACGAGCGCGCGCGCTGGGTCGACGGTGGTGCAGGCGTACGTTCGGGACCTGGCGTCGTCGCTCGAGCGCCCGGACAAGGAGCTCAAGGCGTTCGCGAAGGTCCATCTCGATGCGGGCCAGGCGCAGACGGTGGAGCTCGCGCTCGACATGCGCGCACTGGCGTACTTCGACGATGCGCAAACAGCCTGGGTCGCAGAGGCAGGCGAGTTCGAGGTGCTCGTCGGGCAGAGCAGCGCGGACCTGCCGCTGCGCGCGCGGTTCTCGCTGGCCGCGCCCTGGAAGGAATGATTGTGCCGATCTGCAGGAGCCTATGTGCGTATGTGCACGTAGGTTCACATGCCGCGTCGTCTCACGAGGTCAGGAGCGCGCGGGCGTCGTCGGGGCCGAGGGCCGCCGGCCGCTCGCAGCGGGTCTGCATGGCGACGGCGCCACCGGTCTCGCACGCGGTGAGGATGCCGGTCAGGACATCGATCGCGTGCAGCGCCAGGTCGAGCGAGCAGCGGTGAGGTCGCCCCTCGAGGATCGAGAGCGCCATGTCGGCCAGACCGGCGGTGCGGTAGTTCGCCACGGGGCCGGTCGGGCGCGTCTGGTTGGCGATGCCCAGGGCGTGGTCCCACGTCGGTAGCACGTCCACCGGCGTGGCGCCCTGCGTGAAGCGCACGCTGCCACCGAAGAAGTTGGGGTCAGGCAGGAAGAGGGTGCCGTCCTCGCCGTAGAGCTCGATCGGCGCATGGCCGTGGCTCCACACGTCCCAGCTGCCGACGAGCGTCACCAGCGCGCCGCCGGCGAATTCCAGCACTGCATGGATCGTCGTCGGCGTGCCGACCGGGACGCGCTCGCCGTGGCGAGGCCCGTTGGTGATCGTGCGGTGGGTCCGCGGCGTTGCGCCGAGCGCCACGACGCGCTTCACCGGCCCGATGAGCTGGATCAGATTCGTGATGTAGTAGGGCCCGATATCGAGGATCGGTCCGGCCCCCGGCTGGAAGAAGAAGTCGGGGTTGGGATGCCAGTGCTCCATCCCGCGGCTCATCACGAAGCAGGTGCCCCCGGTGATCTTGCCGAGCTTGCCGGTATCGATGAGGTCGCGCGCGAGCTGATGGGAGCCGCCGAAGAAGGTATCCGGCGCCGAGCCGATGCGCAGGCCCTTGTGATCGGCGCGCGCCTTGAGGTCGAGCCCATCGGAGACCGCGAGCACGAACGGCTTCTCCGAATAGACGTGCTTGCCGGCATCGAGGGCGCGTTGCGAGATGGCGTGGTGCGCCGCCGGGATGGTGAGATTGACAACGATGTCGACGTCGTTGGCAGCGAGCAGCGCGTCGACCGTCTCGGCCCGCACGCCGTATTCCTTGGCGCGCGCCTCGGCGGCGGCCGGTACCAGGTCGGCGCAGGCCTTGACCTCGACGGCGCGGAACAGCGGCGCCAGCGAGAAGTACGTCGTCGAGATGTTCCCGCAGCCGACGATGCCAAGCCCGAGTGTACGTGCCATGTCGATGGTCTCCGATGGTCTGCGGTTCAGAAGGCCTTCGCCGCTTCGATCGACCGCCGCGCGAAACGCTCGAAGTCAGCCGGGTTGTCATGCTCCATGACGTAGAAGCGCGCGGCCGAGCTCTTGAGCGCCGTCATCAGGCCCGGCCAGTCGACGGTGCCGTGGCCGACATCGGACCAGCCATCCTCGGTCACCGCCTCGCCCGGTCGCGCGATGTCCTTGACGTGCACCGCGACGATGCGCCGGCCCTCGCGGTCGATCCATTGCCGCGGATCGGCGCCGCCGCGGATCACCCACGCGACATCGATCTCCCAGCCGATCTCGGGCGCCCCGGCCAAGATGTGCTCCATCGGCGTGGAGCCGTCGGGCAGCGGCGCGAACTCGAAGTCGTGATTGTGCCAGGCGAATGCGTGGCCCAGCGCGGTCACCGAGGCTCCGACGCGGCCGAGGCGCTCGCCGAAGCTGCGCCAGCCCGCGGCATCGCGCGGCCGGCGATCGGCGGCGATGTGCGGACAGATGATCATCGTCATGCCCAGCGCCTCGGCGATGCGGCGCGCGCCGTCGAGGTCGTTCTCCAGCATGTCGAGGGAGAAGTGCCCGGTCGGCATCGTCAGGCCATTGCGGTCGAGCTCGGCGCGCAGGGCCGCCGGCTCGGAATAGACCGCGCCGAAGCCTTCCACCTGGCTGTAGCCGGCCTCGGCCACACCGCGGAGTACGCGGTTCCAGGGCTGGAAGTTGCGCGCGCTGTAGAGCTGAAAGGACCACTTCATGTGCACGCCTTTCGATGACGATGGCGGGGACAGCTACTCACATACGGACGCCGGTCGCCTCGTCGAACAGCGAGGCCCGGCCCGGGTCGAAGCCGATCGTGATCCGCTCGCCCACTGCCGGCCGGTTCTCCGAGTCGACGAGGAACGCGAAGTTGGTGCCGGCCACCTTGGTCCACACCAGTGTATTGGCGCCCATCGGCTCGACGATCTCGATCTCGACCTCGTGCGTGAACGGCTTCGCCGCGCCCTCCGCGCCGATCGTGACGCTCTCCGGGCGGACGCCGAGCACGGCGTGCCCGCCCTCCGCCTTGTTCTCGAAGGCGTAGCGGTCGAGCGGGACGCGCAAGTCGCCCACGCGGAATGCCGGCGGATCGGACGCGAGCGCTCCGGTCAGGAAGTTCATCTGAGGCGAGCCGATGAAGCCGGCGACGAAGCGGTTGACCGGACGGCTGTAGATCTCGTGCGGTGCGCCGAGCTGCTGGATCAGCCCGTTCTTCATCACCGCGATGCGGTCGGCCAGCGTCATCGCCTCGATCTGATCGTGGGTGACGTAGACCATCGTGTTGGCCAGCTTCTGGTGCAGGCGCTTGATCTCGACGCGCAGCTCCGACCGGAGCTTGGCGTCGAGGTTGGAGAGCGGCTCGTCGAACAGGAAGACATCGACATCGCGCACCAGCGCGCGGCCGATCGCGACGCGCTGGCGCTGGCCGCCGGAGAGCTGCGCCGGCTTGCGGTCGAGCAACGGCTCGATCTGCAGGATCTCGGCGGTGCGCGCGATCCGCCGTTCGATCTCGTCGGCCGGGACGCGCGCGCTGCGCAGGCCAAAGCTCAGGTTCTTCCGCACGCTCATCTGCGGATAGAGCGCGTAGGACTGGAACACCATGCCGATGTGGCGATCCTTGGGCGCCTCCCAGGTGACGTTCCAGCCGTTGATGAAGATCTGACCCTCGCCCACATCGAGCAGGCCTGCGATGCAGTTGAGCAGCGTCGACTTGCCGCAGCCGGACGGACCGAGCAGCACGAGGAACTCGCCATCCATGATGTCGAGATCGAGGTGCTCGAGCACGGACACGTTGCCGAAGCTCAGCGAGAGGTCGCGGACCGAGACGCTGGGGATGCCCGCCTTCTTGGCGGTCTGCCGGAGCTGCGCTCGCTCGGCGGATTGCCGGGAAGACCGCTCGGACCGCGCGGCGCGCGTGAACGGAGAGATCAGCTTGTCGACGAACGATCCGTTCATGGCGGTCAGCCCTTCACCGCGCCGGCCGCGATGCCGCGGACGAACAGCTTGCCAGAGGCGAAGTAGACGAACAGCGGCACCAGGCCGGTCAGGATGGTCGCGGCCATGTTGACGTTGTACTCCTTCACTCCCTGCGTCGAATTGACGATGTTGTTGAGCTGGACGGTCATCGGATACAGATCGGGCTTGGTGTAGATCACGCCGAACAAGAAGTCGTTCCAGATTCCGGTGATCTGGATGATGACGGCGACCACGAAGATCGGCAGCGACATCGGCATCATGATCCGGAAGTAGATGCCCCAGAAGCCCGCGCCGTCGACGCGGGCGGCCCGGAACAGCTCCTCGGGGATCGACGTGAAGTAGTTGCGGAACAGCAACGTCAGGATCGGCATGCCGAACACCGAGTGCACGAGCACGAGCCCCCACAGGCTGCCGTACAGTCCCATCTCTCGCAGAATGATGACCAGCGGATAGATCATCACCTGATAGGGAATGAACGAACCGACGATCAGGATCGTGAAGAAGAGGTTCGCGCCCTTGAACCGCCAGTTGGCCAGCGCATAGCCGTTCACCGACGCGATCGCGATCGACAGCACCACCGAGGGCACGGTGATGCGCACGGAGTTCCAGAAGCCTCGGCTCAGGCCATCGCAGTTGAGGCCGGTGCACGCGGACGACCACGCCTTCACCCAAGGCTCGAACGTGATGTCGACCGGCGGTGAGAAGATGTTGCCGAGGCGAATCTCGGGCATGCCCTTCAGCGACGTCACCACCATCACGTAGAGCGGCAGCAGGTAGTACAGCGCCAGGACGAGGAGCGTTCCGTACAGGAAGATATTGCGGCGCGACAGTGCCGGGCGTGGCTTGCGACCACGGGGACCGGCCAGCTGCCGCTCGACCGACGAGAGGCGGCTCGCCGCAGCTTCGAGCGTAGGGCGATCAGCCACGGCGCTTTCTTCCGAACGTGAGGTATGCCCAGGGGACGATCACGATGATGACGCTGAGCAGCATCATCGTCGACGCTGCGAACCCCTGGCCGAGGTTCTGCGCCAGGAACATGTAGTCGTAGACGTACTTCGCCGGCACCTCCGAGGAGATGCCCGGGCCGCCGCTGGTCTGCGCGACGACGAGGTCGTAGACGCGCACGATACCACTGGCGATGATCACCAGCGTGGTGATGAAGACCGGCCGCATCATCGGGATGACGATGAAGACATAGGTCTTCCACATCGGAATGCCATCGAGCCGCGCGGCCTTCCAGATATCTTCATCGATGCCGCGCAGACCGGCCAGCATCAGGCACATGACCAGCCCGGTGCCCTGCCACAGCGCGGCGATCAGGATTCCATAGATGACGATGTCGGAGTTGTAGAGTGGATCGAACGAGAAGCTCGTCCAGCCCAGGCTGCGCACCACCTGCTGGATGCCGAAGCTCGGATTCAGGATCCATTGCCACACCAGCCCGGTGACGATGAACGACAGCGCGAACGGATACAGGAAGATGGTGCGGAACGTGTTCTCGAACCGGATCTTCTGATCCATGAGGGCCGCCAGCACGAAGCCAATGACCAGCGAGAACGCCATCGACAGCGCGCCGTAGATCGCCAGGTTCTTGATCGCCACGAGCCAGCGCGGCGTCACCCACAGCCGTTCGTACTGCTCGAGGCCCACGTAGTTCAGGCGCGGCAGTAGCTTCGAGCTGGTGAACGAATAGATGATCGTCCAGACCGTGCCTCCGACGAAGACGACCGTCGCCGTCAGGACCATCGGCACCGACGCGACCTTGGCGTTCAAGTTCCGCAGGAGCTGGCTTGGACGCTTTTGCGAATGTTCGGGCATTCGAGGCTCGGCCAGGATAAGACGACCGCTCTGGCCCGGTCGAGCCATATCGAGGCGGACGAGTCCGAGGTGTCGAGAGGTTACTTCGCGGACGCGATGAGAGCGGCGAAGCGCTTCTGCGCGTCTTTCGGAGACATCTCGGGCTTGCTGAAGAACTCGGCGAACAGATCGTTGATCTGCGTGTTCGAGTCGGCCGTCATCAGCTGATCAGGCGCCTGGATGACGGCGCCCTTCGCCAGGATCCCGAGGCCCTTCTTCATGCAGTCGTCCGCGGCGTTCAGATCGACGTCGCCACGCACGGGCAGCGAGCCCTTCTTGAGGTTGAACGCGACCTGGGTCTCCTTCGAGAGCATCACCGACGCCAGCGTCTCCTGCGCCTTGGACTTTGCTTCGTCCTTGAGCTTGGGGAAGTAGAACGCGTCGCCGCCGGTCTGGATGACCTCGTTCACGCCGAGGCCCGGCAGGCAGCTATAGTCCGTGCCCGCCTTCTGGCCAGCCACCTGGAACTCGCCGCGCGCCCAGTCACCCATGATCTGACCGCCGGCGTCGCCCTTGATGACCATGGCGGTCGCCGCATTCCAGTCCTGGACGGTCGACTTCGCCGATAGCTTGCGCGCCTGCGCGGCCGCCTCGAACACTTTTGCCATTTCCGGCCCGGCGGCGAACGCCTTGTCCTTGGCGCCATACACCTTCTTGTAGGCGTCCGGTCCGGCGATCGCGACGACCAGCACCTGGAAGGTCAGCGACGTCTGCCACGACTGCCGGCCCTGCGCCAGCGGAACCTTTCCTGCCTTCTCGAGCGCGGGTGCGGCGGCGACAAACTCGGTCCAGTTGGTCGGGACCGCGACGCCGGCATCCTTGAACGCCTTGTTCGACAGCCACAGCCACTGTTGCGAGTGGATGTTGACCGGGACGCAATAGATCTTGCCGTTCACCGTGCAGCTATCGAGGATGCTCGCCGGACGGATCAGCTCCTTCCAGTGCTCCTTGGTGGCGAGGTCGGTCAGGTCGCGCATCACACCGGCCTGGATCAGCTCCTCGGCCTGACGGCCGTGGTTGAACTGTGTGGCGCCCATCGGGTCGCCGCCGGTGATGCGGCTGATCATGACCGGGCGTGCGGTGTCGCCCGAGCCGGCGATGGCGCCGTCGACCCACTTGTTGCCGGTGGCGTTGAACGCCTTGGCAAACTCGGCGACGGCGGCGGCCTCGCCGCCCGACGTCCACCAGTGGGTGACTTCGAGGTCGACGCCCGCGGGCTTGGCGGCTTCGGCGGCGGCCGATCCGCCCGACCCGGGCTTGGCGGCTTCGCCCGCTCCGGCCTTGGCAGGCTCGGCGCTCTTGCCACTCTCGCCACCCTTGTCACCACTCTTCTTGCATCCCTGCGCGGTCATGATGACGACCACTACGGTCATCAACGCGATCGTTGTTCGACTGTTCATTCGCTCCCTCCAAGGAATCTGAACGTTACAGGCTGTCGACAACTACACAAACATTCAGCAAGCCACGAGACAGCTGAGGGCTCGGACGGTAGTCGTAAAAAACAAAAACCGCAAGCGTGAGCGCGGCGACCATGCAGCGAAGCGGTGCGCTCGCCGCCGTGGACGGCCGCTCACGGCGCGCTCACCCGCTAGACGCCGTGCGTCGATCCGCGGCGAGGCCGGCTGGCTTTGCAATCCTCTCGTCGATGTAATGACATCTATACGATCGTATAGAATAGCGACTGGTTATTTCGCCGAGCCGTATCGACGGCCTACTTGCTCGCAGGCTTGCCCTGCGCGCGGCCGATCGCCTCGTCTGTCTGCCAGCCCGGGCGAGTGCTCGCGTCGAGCGTGAAGCCGCCCCTGGCGCTGGCGGGCGGGGTGCCGAAACTCCGGTATGTTCCGCGGCGTGACGACCGCCGGCAGAAGCGCAGGTTCAGGCGGCGCCACGATAACCACGATCGGGAGGTGCCCATGTCGATTCTGGAGAGCTCGACCTCGACGACGAAGCAGTCCTCGGCCCATGACGATGCGGCGATCGCGCAGCTGAAGGCCGCGTTCAAGGCGCAGCGCGCGGCGTTTCACGCCGACCGGCAGCCCAGCCTCGACGAGCGCAGGGCGCGCATCGGCCGGCTCATCGAGATGCTGCTGGGGAATCGCGAGCGGATCAGCGCTGCGCTGAGCGCCGACTTCGGCTGCCATCCAGTGCCAGCGTCGGACCTGATCGAGGTGCTCGGACCGGTGGGCCGCGCGCAGTACGTGCTCCAGCGGCTCGAGGAGTGGATGCGGCCCAGTCCGCGCGATGTCGACCCGGCGGTGATGGGGACCGCGCAGGCCTATATCGAGTATCAGCCCAAGGGCGTGATCGGAAACATCGTGCCGTGGAACTTCCCGTTCGACCTGTCGGTGGGACCGATGATCGAGATGCTCGCGGCAGGGAACCGCGTGATGGTCAAGCCGTCGGAGTTCACGCCGGCGTGCGCGGCGCTGCTCCGCGAGATGGTGACCGCGGCGTTCGATCCGACGCTGGTATATGTCGCGGTCGGCGGGCTGGATCTCGCCCGGGCGTTCTCGGAGCTGCCGTGGGATCACCTGCTGTATACCGGCAGCACGAATGTCGGGCGGCAGGTCATGCAGGCCGCGGCGCGCAACCTGACGCCCGTGACGCTGGAGCTCGGCGGGAAGTGCCCGGCGGTGGTGACGCCCGGCGCAGTGACGGTGGCCAACGTCGAGAACATCATCGGCACCAAGACGATCAAGAACGGCCAGATGTGCATCTCGGTCGACTACTGCCTCGTGCCGCGCGCGGAGATCGATCGCTTCGTCGAGATCGCGGTCGACGTGGTGCAGCGCACCGCACCGGGGTATTCGCGCAGCCCGGATTGCACGGGCATCATCTCGCTGCGCCACCTCGATCGGCTGGGCGAGCTGCTCCAGGAGGCGCGCGATCGCCGGTGCCGGGTCGTCGAGCTGGAGCGCGACGGCGCGGTGGATCGCACGACGCGGCGCATGCCGATGTCGCTCGTGGTCGATCCGCCGGCGGATCTTCGGATCATGGAGGAGGAGATCTTCGGGCCGATCCTGCCGGTGGTGCCGTACGACGATATCGACTCGGCGATCGCGCGCGTCAATGACGGAGACCGGCCGCTCGGGCTCTATGTGTTCGGTGACGATCGCGCGGTGGTCGATCGCGTCCTGGGCAACGTCACGTCGGGAGGCGCCGCGGTCAACGCATGCGCCGCGCAGGGCGCGCTGCCGTCGCTGGCGTTCGGCGGGGTCGGCGCGAGCGGGATGGGGCGCCACCACGGCTTCGAGGGCTTTCGCGAGTTCTCGAATCCGCGCGGTGTGGTGATCCGCGGCACGGGCGATCACTTCGATGCCTTCTCCGCGCCGTATGCGAAGGCGGCGGCGCTGGTCGCGGCGGCGCTCGGCGGTGGCCAGTAGCGAGAGGTGGACTCGATGCGTGTGCTGATCATCGGAGGCACGGGGCTGATCTCCACCGCGATCGCCCAGCAGCTCCTCGACCGAGGTGATGCGGTGACGGTGTTCAACCGCGGGCGAACGCGGGTGCGGGTGCGGGGTGCGCTCGAGGTCCTGATCGGAGATCGCAGAGAACCGGGTTCCCTCGAAGCTGCGGTGAAGGATCGCACGTGGGACGCGGTGATCGATATGACGGCGTTCGTGGCGGAGGATGGTGAGCAGCTGGTGCAGGTGTTCTGGGGGCGAACGGCGCAGGTCGTGCTCTGCTCGACCGCGTGCGTCTACGGCGGACCGGCAGCGGAGATCCCGATTCGAGAGACCTCGCCACGCAACCCGTTCGGACAGTATGGAGTGAACAAGGCGGCGATCGAGAAGCTGCTGTTCGATCGCTCCGGTCAGCGCGGAACGGTGGCCACGGTGCTGCGTCCGAGCTTCACGACCGGAGAGGGCGCGACGGCGGCGGGCCTGTTGTTCGACGATGCGCTGGTCTCGCGCATGCGAGCGAGACTGCCTGTGATCGTGATGGACGACGGAACGACGCCGTGGGCGATCGCCCATGTCTCGGACGTGGCGCGCGGGTTCGTGGCGTCGCTCGGCAATCCGGCCGCCGCCGGCAACGACTATCACCTGACCTCGCACGAGCACCTCGACTGGAACGGCGTGTACCAGTGTCTCGCCGGCGCAGCCGGTGGCATCTCCGACATCGTTCACATCCCGTCGGCGTGGCTTCGACGGGTGGCGCCGCGCCGCAGCGTCGGGGTCTGGTTCATCTACCGCTTCCCGTCCGTGTATGACAATCGCAAGGCCGAGCGCGACCTGGGCTTTGCGACGACGGTCTCGCTGACGGAGACGTTCTCTCGCCAGATCCGCTGGATGGAGGAGGCCGGCACGCTGCGCAGCGTCGATGAGGATCCGTGCGAGAGCTGCCTGATCGACGCGTGGCGCGCCGGGGCGGATCGCATCGACGATCCTCGCTGGGTGGACGGTAACCCGTGGGGCAATCACACCGACAATTGAGCGTGCGCTACGCGCCCGGGTCGTCGGTGGTCATCGTGAACAGGCGCGAGAGCTCCTGGCCGTAGCTGTACGCGTACGCGTCGCCCGCGGGGGTGACGACCACGGAATCGACACCGCGCAGGCCGAGGCGCGGGGGTGCAATCTCGACGATCGGGGTGGAGGTGCCGGTGGCAGGGTCGACGCGGTGCACGCGGATCGGAGGCGTGCGCGTGCGGACGAGGACGTCGTTGCCGGTGGACCAGCCGCAGACCGCCTGGTCGGCGAAGGTGCCGGGGACCGCGCGGACCGGGCCGGGCTGCGCGATGTCGACGATGAGCAGGCGGTCGTGGCTGATGAGGGCAGCGGCGGTGCCATCGGCGCGCACGGCGAACGGGCCGACGACGCCCTCGTCGGTGAGCGGGGTGATCGAGTGGTCGGGATCGAGGCGCCAGAGGCGGCGCCGGCGGCCGGGGCGCTGGGCGGTGAACAGGATGCGATCGCCGGCACACCAGCGGGCCCAGCGGAGCGCCTCCATGCCCGGAAGATCGACGGTGCGCGGCTGGCCCTCGGGGACGGGGAGGATGGCGAGGGTGTCGGGGGTGCGGTACAGGAACGCGAGGACGCCGCGGCCGTCGTCGGCGATGTCGATCGGCGCGGCATCGCCGAGGCGGAGGGCCGGGCCGCCGTCGGTCGGGCGCAGGTAGGCCCCGTTGGCGGTGTCGACGTCGCCGAACTCGACGAATACGAGCGAGCGGCCATCGGCGGAGATATCGCCGACCAGCGAGATGTCGGACAGCGCGAGGTCGGTCTCGTCGCGCGCGCCCGGGGCGCGGGCCATCATGCGCATCCGGCCCGTGCAGTGGGTGACGGCGAGGTGGCCGTCGGCAGCGACGTCGTGAACGCGGAGGCGACCGACCGAAGGCAGGTGGCTGAGCTCGCCGCCGGCGAGGGCGATCGCGCGCACCGAGTTGTTGCCGCCGTCGCGCGAAGCGCTGATCCAGAGTGCGCGGCCGCCCGGGGCCCAGGCGACGCCGTCGACGCTGCTCCAGTCCGCCGCGACGGTGCGCGCGGGCCCGCCGTCGCGCGGGACGACGACGAGGTCGCCGCGGTCGTCGCTGGGGTCGCCGTGGACCAGGCATGCGACGAGCGTGCCGTCGGGGGAGACTCGCGGATGCGAGATCCAGCCGCCCTTGCAGAGAATGCGGCCGACCGGCAGCTCGAGCTGAAAGCGGCCGTCGACGCGGCGCACGACGGCGAGGTCGGCCCCGTCAGGAGTGAAGTCGGCGTCCTGGACGTCGATCCCGAGGCCGCGCGGCTGGCCGCCCTCGAGCGGCGCGAGCGCGAGCTGGCCGCGCTGGTGAAAACCCTCGACGAAGCGATGGTCGAGCGACAGCGCGAGCTCGCCGCGCGACGACACGGCGAGGAGCTGTGCGGCCGGGAGCGCGAGGGCGCGCGTGCCGCCGCCGGCGAGGCGCGCGACGTAGATCGCCGACGGCAGCTCCTCCCACAGCGCAGCGTAGACGAGGCTGCCGCCGTCGCGGGTGAAGCGCGCGCACAGCACGCGACCCAGGCGAAACGTCATCTGGCGAATCTCGGGGTACGCGGCGCGACGCACCGGGGCCAGCGCGCGTGCTCCGAGCGCGCCGGCGACGAGCCCGCCCAGGCCCGTCGCGGCGGTGCCAGCGACGAACGCGCGACGGCTCATCGGACGCGCCGGCGGCGAGGCCGATGGCGACGGCGACGGCGACGGCGATGGTGGCGCCGGTGCGTCATCGCGCGCGAGGCCTTCGAGCACCCACGCCAGATCGTTGGCCGACTGAAAGCGTTTGCGGGGGTCCTTTTCTAGGCACCGCGCGACGATCGGCCCGGTGGCGTCGTCGAGCGGCGGCGGCGAGTCGCGCAGGACCGCCGAGATCCGCTCGGCAAACGTGGCGCCGTCGAACGCGCGCCGCCCGGTGAGCAGCTCGTAGGCGACCGCGCCGATCGCGAAGATGTCACTGCGCGCGTCGGCCGGCTCGCCGCGCGCCTGCTCGGGCGATAGATAGCCCGACGTCCCGAGCACCGTGCCGGGCACCGTGGGCTCGGTCGCCTCGACGTCGCGCTCGCCGCTGACCTTGGCGAGGCCGAAGTCGAGGATCTTGAGCGTGCCCTCGTCGGTGACGATCAGGTTCCCCGGCTTGAGATCGCGGTGCACGACGCCCTGGGCGTGGGCGGCAGCGACGCCGCGCGCGAGCTGCAGCGCAAGGTCGAGCGCCGTGCCGCGCGCGATCGGCCCGCGGTCGATCACGCTGCGCAGCGACTCGCCCGTGATGAGCTCGCTGACGACGTACGGCAGCCCGTGCTCGCTGCCGGTGTCGTAGACGGTCACGACGTTGCGGTGGGCGATCGCGGCGGCGGCGCGCGCCTCGGCCTCGAGCCGGCGGATGCGCTCGGGCGAATCGGCGAGCTGGCGCGACAGGAGCTTCACCGCGACGTGGCGGTGCAGCCGGCCGTCCCAGCTGCGGTAGACCTCGCCCATCGCGCCCGCGCCGATGAGCCCGTCGAGCCGATACGGCCCGAGCGTGGTGCCTGCGAGGTCGCGGCGTCGCTCGGAGCCGGGTGCGCCGGGCGCGGCGAGCAGGGCGCCGAGCAGCGCGCTGCACGCGGCGCAGTCCGCGAGGTGCGCCTCGATCGCAGGCGCGTCGCCGAGTGCGCGGCGCGACGTCGCGAGATCGAGGAGGTCGTCCTCGGGGATGCACTCGGCCATGCTGCGAGCTTACTCTCGCGCGTGGCGGCCCAGCCACGCCAGCAGGGGTTGCCAGGCGAGCTGGACCGCGTCGGGCGCGAACAGCAGGTCGCCGTGTCCGATGTCCTCGGCCTCGCGCTCCGGCGGCAGCTGGCGGATGACGATCGTGGTCACGTCGGTCGAGCTGACCTGCGTGGTCGAGAACACGGCGTGCTCCCCGTAGCCGCCCGCCGCCGCGATGAGCAGCAGCGGGACGCGGATGTGCGACAGCGGAACGTCGAGCGGCAGCGGCGCATCGCCGCAGGTCAGCGCGTCGGTGTCGGCCGCCTCGCGCATCGACGCGTGAAGCGGAGACTGGGCCAGCCAGTGCGCGACGACGTCCTCGGACGATAGCCGCAGCCCCGTGGGGAGCCCGTCGAGCACAGGCGCGTTCAGGTGGTAGAGCGGGGTGGCCGGAAAAAACACGAACGTCTGGCCGACGAAGCGCAGCATCACCTGGCGGTTGGTGCGCGCCGGGTTGAACGGCGATGGTTCGTCGGGCGCGCTGAGCGCGAGCCGGCCGACCGCGAGCTGGAAGTCGTTCGGCGCGTCGACGCCGCCCTGCGCGAGCGCGCCGTACTCGCCGGCGGCGAATTCGCAGAACAGCTGGCGCAGATCCTCGTCGGCGGGCGACAGCGAGACGTTCACATCGAGCGGTACCAGCCCCTTGACGTGGCGCAGCGCGGGCGGGCGGGCCGCGTCGCGCGACGCGTAGAAGTACGCGAGCTCGCCGCCGCGCGAGAATCCGATCAGCGTCATGCGGGCGGTGCTCGCATCGGTGACGAGCCGCACGCCGCGCGCGAAGGCGAGCGCCGTGGCGATGTCGTCCAGCTCCTGGTCGAGGCTCATCGCGTCGAAGTCGGACAGGTCGGCGCCGATCTCGGGCGCGAGCGTCGATCGGCGATCGGTTCCCCACACGTCGATGTCGCGCTCGGCGAGCCAGGTCGCCAGGCCGGTCGCGCTCGACGGCGGATTGCCGACGGCAGGCGCGAAGTTGCTCGCGAACGTGGCGAAGTCGCCGTGCAGCATCATCACGGCAGCGGTGGTGCGGCGCGGCAGCCACGGCGCGCGCTCGCGGACCACGCGATCCACGCGGACGCGTGCGTTGGGCCCATCGCCGACGCGCAGGATGAAGCTGTAATGGAACACGTCCCCGGTGATCGGCTCGCGCGTGACCTCCACGCTGCCCAGCGCCTGGACGGTGGTGGCGAGCGCGACATCCGGCGGCGGATCGGTGCAAGCGGCCAGCATGGCCGCCGCGAGAAACAGGCGATGCATAGAACCTCCTGCGCGATCGACACGCGAGGAAGTGCGATCCTGCAAACAATCTCAGCCGCGCAACACCCGGGAGATACTGAGGTCGAGGTTGCTGCGTACCATGCGGGCCACGCTATCGAAGCTGGATGCCGACAGCGCGAGGCGCGTCATCAGCCGGCGGCGCGCGTCGTCCGCAACCTGCTCGGCCGCCCGCGCCACCCAGCGCGCGGCGGTGGTCTCGTGCACGCCGTACAGCTGCGCGAGCTGCGTGGCCTTGAGCCCGTCACCATACGACAGCCGCAGCAGCGCTCGCTCGCGCTCGGGCAACGCGCGCAGCGCCGCCTCGAGCGCTTCGCGGAACTCGGCGCGGTACAGCGTCTTCAGGTGCCTGACCTCGGGGTCCGCTTCGCTGCTGACCAGATCCGCGAGGACGTCCGGGCTCGCCGGGCGCGCGGCGCGCCGCAGGTTCAGCGCCACGCGCAGCGCCGCCACCGCGAGCCACGCGCGCAGCGGCCCACGCCCGCCATAGTCATCGAGCCGAACCCGGCCATCCTCTGCCACGAGCAGTCGTACGCGCACCGCCTGGCGCAGCTCGTCGGCGAACGCCGGCGCCCGGTCGATCCGCCGCGCGGCCGCATCGACCTCGGGCACCAGCAGCCGCTCGAGATGGCGCAGCGCCGCCGCGTCCCCGCGCGCGGCCGACCACCCCAGAAACAGGTCGGCGGCATGCTCCACGCGCGCGCCCCGCTCGCGGCACCCGTCCACGTGCACCGCAAACGCCGCCTCGTCGGTCCGGACGTCCGGGTAGCTCGCGCGCGCCTGACCCAGCGCCTCGAGCCAGCGACCCTCGGTCCCGTCCATCGCGCGATCTTACCGCGGCCGCTGCCAGGCGTGCCGTGCGCGAGCGCACCGTCGGCGCGCACCGATCCGTCGTCGGCACGGCTCTCATCCGGCGCTTGTACCATCGGCGGCGCAGCGCAGCGTGATCATCTCCTCGGGCGCACGAGGCTGTTCGTCGACGGGCTTGGCCACCGGTGTCGTGGCGGCCGTCCCCGCCGGCTCGGTCTTCATGACAGGCCCCCACGCCGCCGATCGTACAGGGCGCCAGATCGTAGATGCCGCGCCGCCGATGTACGGAACGCCCGGTCGTAGATGCCCGGCCTGCTGCCGGTCGGCAGCCGTGACGAAGCGATGGGCGCAGTGGCGAGCGCTCCTCGGACGTTGCGGTCCTCCTTGTACCGCTTCACGTCCTTGTACCCGGTCTATCGCGAGATGCCGAAGTGCTGGCACAAGGCGGGCTACTTGCGCGGCGGACCACCGATTTCGGTGCGCGAGGTCCCCTCGACACCACGACAACCGCAGGCGGATCAGCCGTCTTGACGACGCGAACTTCGCCATCGCCAACGCCATCGCCATCGCCATCGCCAACCCACGACGATCGTAGCGGTGGCTGAGCGGTGGCTAGGGGATCAGGGCGGTGATGGCGTCGGGGAGCTGGGGCAGATCGCCCGCGTGGGTGGGGAAGTGGCGCCAGCGCACGATGCCGGAGGGGTCGATGGCGAATGTCGCGGCGGCCTGCCAGCGGTTGCCGCTGGCCCAGCGGTTGTGGATGCCCTCGTCGAGCAGGCGGCCGACGGCGGCGAGGGAGTTTTTGCCGGCGAAGTGCTCGCGGTCGGAGAGGCCGACGCCCCACCTGGCGTAGTGGGCGCGGTCGGCGTCGGGGATGAGCTGGACGCCGGGGGCTCCGCCGAAGGCGTCGCACCAGCGGCGCGAGGGCTTCTCGTCGCTGTGGGTGACGGCGAGGAAGTCGATCGCGGGGTGGGCGGCGGCGAGGGTCGTCATCTGGCGCACGGTGGCCTCGGCGAACGGGCAGCCGACGTGGCGCAAGAAGCCGACGACGGCTGCGCGGCCGGGGTGTAGGCCCGGGAGGTCCGGAGCCCGGGCGCCGACGGCGGGCGGGGCGGCGGTGTCGCGCGGCTTGGGCCGCAGGAAGGTGTGAGGCGCCACGACGAAGTCGCGCAGGAGATAGACGATCTGCCACCGCATGCGCAGAGCGTATCCCGAGCGGGGGCACTGTGCGATTGGCGCTTGCCGGCGTGCACTCCCGCGGCGCGGGCGAGCGGTTGTTCAGTTTGCTCCGGGAACGGTATGGCAGCGCACACGCGCATCATCGCGTTGCGATGACTCACTGTGGTCTTTGCAGATCGGTATGCACATTCCACTGCACGGAGCTTTAGACTGCCGGTGCGACTTTCCGCGCCAAGGAGCTCCGCATGAGCACCGAGACTGTCCTGCGCAAGTCCGCCCACGCGGCGCGACTCGCGATCTATGTCAACGTTGTCATCGCCACCGCCAGCGTCGCGTCCGCGCAGTCACTGCCGTGCGATATCTACGGCTCCGCCGGCACGGCGTGCGTCGCTGCGCACAGCACGACGCGCGCGCTGTTCGCGGCGTACAGCGGGAGGCTCTACCAGGTCAGACGCGCGTCCGATGGCGCGACGACCGATATCGGCACGATGGCGACCGGTGGCTATGCGGCAGCTGCCCGGCAGGATGCGTTCTGCGCGGGCACGACGTGCACGATCACGATCATCTACGATCAGTCGCCCCGAGCGAACCACCTGCCGATCTCGCCCGCCGGAGGCAATGGCGGCGCCGATGTCGGTGCGAACGCGGCAGCGCTGCCCGCGGTCGCCGGTGGCCACAAGGTCTACGGTGTACACATCACGCCCGGCGTGGGCTACCGCAACCTGGCCGCGACCGGCACTGCGCGCAACGGCCAGGCCGAGGGCATGTACATGGTGACCAGCGCCCGCAACGTCAACGGCGGGTGCTGCTTCGACTACGGCAACACCGAGCAGCCGCTGGCCAACGACACCGGCAATGGCCACATGGACGCGGTGTACTTCGGGCTGCGCTGCGAACATCCGCCGTGCTCGGGGTCGGGCCCGTGGATCGCCGCCGACCTCGAGAATGGTCTGTTCCAGGGCAATGGCTCCAACACCGCCAACCAGCCGGTCAACTTCGACGTCGTGACGGCGATGCTCAAGAACAACGGGCAGACCGCGTTCGTGCTCAAGACGGGCAACGGCAATGCCGGCGGGCTCACCACGCAGTACAACGGCCCGTTGCCGAACGGCCCGTTCACCGGCTACACGCCGATGCACCAGGAGGGCGGCATCGTGATGGGCGTCGGCGGCGACAACAGCAACTCCAGCGCCGGCGACTTCTACGAGGGCGTCATGACGTTCGGCTTCCCGACCGACGCCGCCGACGCCGCGGTTCAGGCCAACATCGTGTCGGTCGGCTACGTCGTGCCGACCTTCGCGCAGGTCGTGCCGACGTCGGAAGCGGCGGGGCAGAGCTGGCGGTTCACGACCGCGACCCCGCCCGCCAACTGGAACACCACCGGCTTCAACGACAGCGGCTTCAGCGTCGGCAACGGCGGCTTCGGTACGGCGGGGACGCCGGGCGCGGTCATTCGCACGACGTGGAACACCGCCGACATCTGGCTTCGGCGCACGTTCAACCCGGGCGCGCTGACGCCGGCGCAGATCAGCAATCTGGTGTTCCGCCTCCACCACGACGAGAGCGCGGAGCTGTTCATCAACGGCGTGCAGGCGGCCACCGTCACGGGGTTCACGACCGGCTACGGAACCACACCGCTGAACACCGCCGGTCGCAATGCCGTGATCTCCAATGGCAATAACCTCCTCGCCGTGCATTGCCATCAGACCACCGGTGGCCAGTACATCGACACCGGCATCTTCGATCTGGTGCCTCCGGCCGGCGGCAGCGACCTCGTCGCGTCGTATGCGCTCGAGAACAACGCGAGCGACGGCAGCGGCGATGCCTTCAACGGCACACTGACGAACAATCCGACCTTCGTGGCGGGTCACACCGGCCTGGCGATCAACCTCAACGGCACGAACCAGTTCGTCCAGCTGCCGCGCTCGGTCCAGGACAGCTTCACGATCTCGTTCTGGGTCCGCACGACGACCACCGGCGCGACCGGCGCGCAGTGGTGGGTGGGCAAGGGCCTGGTCGATGGTGAGGTTGCTAACGTTGTCAACGACTTCGGTGTATCGCTGGTCGGCGCGCGCGTGGCGTTCGGCGTCGGCAATCCCGACGTGACGATCATGTCCACCAGCAATATCAACGACAACGTGTTTCACCACGTCGTGGTGACGCGCAATGCCGCCACCGGCGCGATGGTGCTCTACATCGACGGTGCGCAGCAGGCCAGCGCCACCGGTCCGGTGGGCACCCGGGCCACGCCGGCCAGCCTGCGCATCGGCAGCCTGCAGACCAACCTGAACTTCTTCGCCGGGCAGATCGACGAGGTGCGCCTGTTCAACGCCGCGCTGACCGCCGCCCAGGTGGCCGCGCTGCCGTAGGATCGCGTGCCACACGCCGCGCGTGACGGGGTAGGCTGACCGCGATGGCAGCCGCGAGTTCACCCATCCTCGTCGCTGGGGGCGGCATCGGCGGACTGGCGGCGGCGCTGGCGCTCGCGCGCCAAGGCTTCGCCGTGCGGGTGCTCGAGCAGGCCAGCGAGCTCGGTGAGATCGGCGCCGGGATCCAGCTCGGGCCCAATGCGTTCTCGGCGTTCGACGCGCTCGGCGTCGGCGAGCGCGCGCGCAGCCGCGCCGTGTACACCGACCGGCTGGTCCTGATGGATGCGATCGACGAGAGCGAGGTCGCCTGCGTGCCGGTCGACGCGGCCTTCCGCGCGCGGTTTCGCAATCCGTATGCGGTCACGCATCGCGCCGACATGCACCTGTCGCTGCTCGAGGGCGTGCAGGCCAGCGACCGGATCGAGGTCCTGACGTCGACCTGCGTGGAGCGCGTCGAGCAGGATGCGCGCGGCGTGGTCGCGATCGATCGCGCGGGCCGCCGCCACGCGGGCGCGGCGCTGATCGCGTGCGATGGCGTGAAGTCGACCGTGCGCCAGCAGCTGATCGGCGATCCGGTGCGCGTGTCGGGGCACGTGGTGTACCGCGCCGTCGTCGACGATCGCGACTTCCCGGCCGATCTGAAGTGGAACTCCCCCGTCGTGTGGGCAGGCCCGAACTGCCACGTGGTGCATTACCCGCTGCGCGGCAGCGAGCAGTGGAACGTGGTCATGTGTTTTCACAGCCGGGAGCGCGAGGAGTGGAGCGTCACCGACGGCAGCCGCGAAGAGGTCATGTCGTACTTCGACGGCATCTCGGCGCGGCCGCGCCAGCTGCTCGCACTCCCCAGGAGCTGGCGCCGATGGGCGACCGCGGACCGCGAGCCGATCGCGCGCTGGACGTACGGCCGCGTGACGCTGCTCGGCGACGCGGCGCACCCGATGCTCCAGTACCTGGCGCAGGGCGCGTGCATGGCGCTCGAGGATGCGGCGACCCTGGGCGAGGCGATGCGCGTGAGCGGCGGTGACATCGACGCCGCGTTCGCGATCTACGAGCGGGCACGCGTGACGCGCACGGCGCGCGTGGTCCTCATGACGCGCGAGATGGGGCGGATCTACCACGCCAAGGGCATGGAGCGGCTGGTCCGCAACGACCTGTGGAAGGGGCGCACGCCGGCGCGCTATTACGATGCGCTCGAGTGGCTGTATGGTTGGCAGGTGGACAACCTGGCCTTCGATCCCGTCTCGGGCCCCGCCGCCGGCGCCCCGGCCGCAGCTGGACCCACCAGCGGCGCGCAGCCCGAGCGCGAGCAGTTCTATCGCCGCATCGATCCCGAGAACCTGGCGCCCTTGTGGACGCGGCTCAAGGGGCTGGTGCCGCGCGAGCCGACGCCGCGCGGCGTCGCGCACCGCTGGCGCTACGCCGAAGTGCGGCCGCACGTCCTCGAGTCCGCGGTGCACATCACGGCGCAGGAGGCCGAGCGCCGCGTGCTGATCCTCGAGAATCCCGGGCTGCGCGGCTCGTCGCAGGTGACCGGCAACCTGTACGCCGGGCTGCAGCTGATCATGCCCGGCGAGACCGCGCCGCCCCACCGCCACACCCAGTCGGCGCTGCGGTTCATCGTCGAGGGTGACGGTGCGTACACCACGGTCGACGACGAGAAGATCGTCATGCACCCCGGCGATCTCATCATCACGCCTGCGTGGCGCTGGCACCAGCACGGCAACGACAGCGCGGGCCCGATGGTGTGGCTCGACGGGCTCGACATCCCGCTCGCGATGTACTTCGGCCACACGTTCCGCGAGGAGGCGCACGAGCGCGCGGCCGCCGAGCCGCCCACGCCGCTGCCGCCGATCTACTTCTCGTATCGCGAGGCGAGGGCGCAGCTCGAGGCGCTTGGGCGCGCAGGCGCCCCCGATGCGCAC
>DATIPJ010001135.1:0-3976 GCA_035472155.1 Kofleriaceae bacterium | reverse complement strand
CTTGATCGCCGGCAGCGTCGGCGGCCTTCCCATGCCGAGCAGCGTGTGGGCGCCCGACTGCGTCGGCGGCGACGGCATCGAACGGGACGAGGTCGCTCGGGTCGAGCGGATGGATGGCGCTCTCGCGGTCGCGCGGCACCTCGGCGTCGCGCGGCACCCCAGCCTCGCTCGGCGCCTCGGCCTGCGCGGAGGGATCGACCGGGACCGCGAGATCCGTCGAGGGGCGTGTCGGCCGCAGCGCGGCCGGAGGGACCGCGGGCGGCCTGGTCGGGAGCCCGGTCGCCGAGCCGGTGCGCGGCAGCGGCTTGATCGCCGGCAGCGTCGGCGGCCTTCCCATGCCGAGCAGCGTGTGGGCGCCCGACTGCGTCGGCGGCGACGGCAGCGGCACGCCGCTCACGCCGGACGGCACCGGGATCGGCGGCGGCGGCACGCCGGGCATCGTCATCGGCGAGCGCGGCATGTCCTGGAACGTCGTTGCGGGGTTCACCACGGGTGGCCCGCCGGCGGTGAACTCGGGGCGGCCCAGCTCGTAGGCCGGCGGCTCGCCCGGACCCAGCGACCCTATCGACGGTTCGGAGCCGAGCTCGGGATCGTCGGGCCGGCGGATCGGCCCGGTGCCGAGGTGCAGCGCGACCATGCCCGACATCTGGCCCTCGTTGAGCGCGGCCAGCCGATCGAGCGTGTCCTTGACCTGCGCGCCGATATCCTTGCGCGTACCCGGCACCGGCGCGACCCGGAGCGCGGCGTCGAGCGCATCAGCGAGCGCGCGCGCATCGGGGAAGCGCTCGAACGGAGAGCGCGCGAGGCAGCGCTGCAGGACGCGCACGATCGGCCGAGGAAGCGGCGGCTCCGCCGGCGGCCCGGCCATGATCGCCGAGGCCACCTGCTGTGGTGTCTCGCCCCGGAACGTCCGGTTGCCGGTCACCAGCTCGTACGCGAGGACGCCGAGCGCGAAGACATCGGTCGCCGCCGAGGTCGCCTCGTTGGCGAGCTGCTCGGGCGCCAGGTACGGGATGCGCTGCGCGAGCCGCGCGACATCGATCGGCCGCGGCGGCAGCGTCGCCGACAGGATGCCGAAGTCGGTGATCTTGATGTCGCCCTCGGCAGTGACGATCACGTTGGTCGGCGCGAGGCCCAGGTGGGTGAGCCCGCGGCCGTGCGCGTAGCCGACCGCGCGCGCGGCCTGCGAGACCAGCGCGAGCGCACCGCCGGCGGCGAGCGTCACGCCGGCGAGCCGCACCTCGCCGATCAGGCGCAGCGCATCGAGCCCGAGCACGTACTCGACCGCCGTGAACGTGGCGCCCTGCGCGACACCGAACTCGCTCATGCGCGCGATGCGCGGGTGCTCGAGGCTGCCGTACGCGCGCGCAGCGGCCGATAGCATCGCGGCCATCGCGGCGGTTGTTGTCAGCTCGGCATGGAAGCGCTTGACGGCGAACTGCCGCTCGAAGCCGGCCACGCCGAACACTTTCGCGCGCGACACCGACCCGCTCGGGCCGATCCCGATCGGCTCCAGCAGCTGGTAGCGACCGACGCGCTCCGTCGGACTGGTGCTGTTCGTCACCGAGTTAGACTGTATACGATGTTGCCCCGGTGACGCGACGCGTTGCCTGTTACTTGCGTCTTGCCGCGTTCGCATGGCACCAGGAGACATGGCGAGCGAAAAACGGACGACCAAGGTGCTGAGGACCTCGCGCGACCGCACGGTGGCCTACGCGCGCAAGCAAAAGCCACCTGGGGACGGCTCCTCCGACGACGCGGCGAGCTCGGAGCCCGATTCCACCGAGGGCGCTGCGTCCGACGACAAGATCGAGGGCGCGGCCTCATCTGTTTCCGCAGCGAGTACCGCATCGCCATCGCCCGCTGCGAGCGATGCACCCGCAGCTGCAGCGCCTGAACCCGCAGCACCCGCACCCGCAGCATCCGCACCGGCACCACCGCCGCCTGCGATCGATCCCGCGCAGCGCGCGCGGACCGAGACGATCAAGATGCCCGTGATGACCGCCATCGGGATGCCGCCCGCCATGCCCACCCTGCCGAAGGATGCGGCACCCGCGGTGGCCGCGGCCGACACCCAGCGCGCGGAAGATCCGACGAGCCTGCCCGGGCCGCGTGAGATCCCGACCGGCCGGCCTGAGGATCCCGCGCGGCCGCCGGGCCTGGTGCCGTCGGGCGATTCGCGGTCGATGCGCCGCCGCGCCGATGTTCACGAATTCGCGCTCATTTACAGGAGACAGACGTTCGTGATCAGCCGCTTCGGCGTGGTGGGAACGCGCGGCCAGTGGCGTGTGGTCGAGTACCCTACCTCGGCAGCCGCGAGCCATGCCTACGCGAAGGAGTGCAGCCGGTTCGTCTCGGACGGCTTCTCGGACTATCGTGAGTGGAGTGGGGTCTGATCGCCGTTCGTCGTGGCTCAAGCGTTGGGCGCTCGAGGCGCCGCGTCGCTGGCTCGGCAAGCGGAGCACGATCGGTCAGGACGTCACCAGCGGCGCCGACGGGTTGTCGTACCTCCGGCATCTCGTGCGCGGCAACCGCATCCGCCGCGGGGCCGCGTTCGGCGAGCGCACGCTCGAGGCGCCGCCGGTCCTGATCATCCATGGCTTCCTCGGCACGCGCGGGTCGATGTACATGCTCGAGCGCAGGCTCGTCGAGGATGGCTTCGTCGTCGTGTCGTTCAACCTCGGCACGCTCAACGTGCGCGACATCCGGCGCTCGGCGTTCCTCATTCATCGCAAGATCGAGCGCATCCTCGCGCAGACGCCGTCACAGCGGATCGACATCATCGGCCACTCGATGGGCGGGCTGATCGGCCTGTACTACGTCAAGAAGCTGGGTGGCCATGCGCGCGTTCGCAAGCTGATCATGATGGGAACCCCGATCCGAGGAACCTGGACCGCACTCATGGGCGTGATGACGCTCGGGCTGTGGTCGACATCGTCCTGGCAACTTTTGCCGCGCAGCCGGTTCCTGGATGAGCTGGCACAGGGACCGCTGCCGCCGGGAGTCGAGGTCCACACGATCGCCGCCGCCCGCGACTGGGTCGTGCCGCTCCCAACGACCCGTCTCACGGGGGCCAGCTCGACGACGGTGCCGCTCGGCCACTCGAGCCTGGTCGTCTCCGAAGAAGTCTACCGGCGCGTCGTCAATACACTGCGGCCCCCGCATGAAGCCACCAGCGACGAAACGCCCGCCACCGATTGACCCGCGTTTGCTTGCGCCTACGCCATTTTGAGAACTAGAATTTTCGAGTCTTTGCAGCTGGTCGCAGCGCTATGAACTACGTCTCGGCACCAGCGCCCAATTCCATGAACGATCGCCCCCGCTTCGCGCTCCGCTTCATCTCGGGTAAGTACCAGGGAGGCGAGTTCCCGCTTCGGATGAATCGGGAGATCATCATCGGCCGCTCGAGCGACCTCGACATGGTCCTGGTCGAGGACATGGTCTCGCGCCGCCACGCGAAGATCAGCTCGACCGAGGCCGAGGTCTACATCCAGGACATGGGCTCGACCAACGGCACGTTCGTCAACGGCGAGAAGATCGCGGGCCGCGCGCTGCTGCACGAAGGCGATCGCATCCTGGTCGGCACGTCGATCATCAAGGTCGTGGCCGTCGAGGGCCAGCTCGCGAACCAGAGCGAAGCCGAGGCGCGGCGTCGGCTCGAGGCCGGCGCGCAGCAGCGCCAGGCCACGCAGGGCCGCCCGATGTCCGGCGTGATCGAGGAGATCCCGCTGCCGGATCTGCTGCAGCTGCTGTCGACCAGCCGCAAGAGCGGCGTGCTCACGGTCAACAACGGCGTGAGCATGGGCAAGATCTACCTGCGCAAGGGCGCTCTGTACTTCGCGACGATCAACGACGACTTCGCGGTCAGCCCGCAGAAGTCGATCTACCGCATGCTGACCTGGCTCACCGGCACCTTCGAGCTCGAGCCCAGCGTCGAGCTTCAGGTGATGGAGGAGGTCCAGGAATCTACCGAGGC
>DATIPJ010001134.1:0-2631 GCA_035472155.1 Kofleriaceae bacterium | reverse complement strand
GCCGATACCTTCATACATCTGTTCACGTTCGGCGAGGGCGGCAAGAACCTGCTCGTGCCGACGGCGCTGGTCGACTTCGGCCTGTTGCCCAGCGTGGGCTTCTACTACCAGGGCGATGACTTCTTCGCGCCCGGCAACGCGCTGCGCCTGCACGGCGCGACGTGGGGCAAGCGCTGGATCAACGCGACGGTTGCCGACCGCTACATGATCGATGCGACGCGCAGCGTGCAGGCGCGCTTCGAGTTCAAGCGCTCGGAGGACAACGTGTTCGTCGGCATCGGGCCCGACGTGGTCAGCAGCACGAAGTCGCGCTACGGGCTGGAGCGCGTCGACGGTACGGTGCGCTACCGGCAGCGGTTCGCCCGCGAGTCGCAGATCGATGTCGAGACCGGCATTCAGCGACTGACATTTTTGCCCGGCGATTGCTGCAATGACCCGTCGGTCGACACGCGGATCGCGAGCGGCGATCTGATGCCGCCGCCCGGGTATCGCGATCCGTACGCGACGGTCTACGGCCACGTCGACCTGAGCCTCGACTCGCGCCGGCCGCGCCCCGCGCCCCGGCAGCGGCACCTATCTGCAGCTGCAGGCCCGGCCCAGCTTCGATGTGCAGGAGGCGCGTTCGTGGATCGAGTACGGCGGCCTGGTGGGTGCCTCGCTCGACCTCAATGGCTACCGCCGGACGCTCCGGCTGCAGGTCGCGCTCGACCTCGTCGACCAGATGGGCGGCGACTCGATCCCGTTCACCGAGTACCCGACGCTGGGCGGCGAGAGCATGCCCGGCTTCTTGCCCGGCTGGCTGACCGGGCGCAGCAGCGCGACGGCGCAGCTGGGCTACAGCTGGCCGGTGTGGCTCGGGCTCGACGCGCAGGCGCGATTCACCGTCGGCAATGTCTTCGGTGCGCGCCTCGATGGCCTGTCGCCGCGCGAGCTGCGGATGTCGGGCGACGTCGGCTTCACGACGAGCACCGCGCGCGATCAGGGATTCGAGCTCCTGTTCGGGCTCGGCACCGAGACGTTCGAGCAGGGCGCAGAGATCACGTCGGTGCGCGTCACCCTGGGATCGAGGCGAGGATTCTGATGAGAGAGGCGATGAGATCACCCGCTTTCGCAAGCTGTTGTATCGGTGCCGGCATCCTGCTGTCGTGCGCCACGCCGCGGCCGTTTCCGCTGCGCGCGCCGTTCCTGGTCGATACGGACATGCACCCGGTATCGGTGCCGTGCCGGCCGGATCCGACGGAGAAAGAGCCCAACCGCAAGACGTGCGCGCCCGCGGAGTACGTCTCGCCGTTCGTGTGGGACCAGGTCGACAACATCGTGTTCGCCCGGTTGTCGCGCGGGCTCTCGGTCGAGGTCCACGGCGCCGCGGTCAACGTCAATAGCTTCGACGAGGTGCCTGACTCGTCGTGGTTCACCAACCGGCCCCGCGGGCCGGTCCGCGTCGACGACGAGGCGCCCGGCGCATGCACGCCCGCGGACATGCTGCCGCGGCAGGAGGAAGTCGACGACGGCGGCTGGCTCATCGACCACGGCAAGGACAACGGCTCGACCAAGGGCTTCCGCATCAACGTGCGCGGCAAGGGCAAGTACATGCTCAAGGCCGACGACGAGGGCAAGCCCGAGCGCGCGAGCGCCGCCAGCGTGATCGGCTCGGCATTCTTCGAAGCGCTCGGCTTCAACACGAGCTGCGAGCAGATCGTCGTGATGCGCAAGGCGCAGCTCAAGCTGTCGCCCGGGCTCACCGTGGTCGACAACGACGGTGTGGCGCACCCGTTCGACGACACGGCGCTCGACAAGGTGCTCGCAGGCACCACGCAGGTCCCCGGCAACATGGTGCGCATGCAGGCCTCGAAGTGGCTGCCCGGGCTCGCGCTCGGCCCGTTCCGCTACATCGGCACGCGGCCCGACGACCCCAACGACGTGATCGATCACGCCAACCGCCGCGAGCTGCGCGGCGCGCGCGTGCTGTCGGCGTGGCTCGACCACTGGGACGCGCGCGAGCAGAACTCGATGGATGTATGGATGGCCGCCAACCCCAAGGACGAGCGGTCGTCGCCGGGGCACGTCGTGCATTACTTCCTCGACACCAGTGACACGCTCGGCAGCGAGATCTGGCAGCCCGACATGGCACGCCGGCTCGGCTACTCGTACACGCTCGACTTCAACGACATCTTCCGCTCGCTGGTGACGCTCGGCGCCGAGGTACGGCCGTGGGATCGAGCGCGCGTGATGCCGGGCCGCGAGAAGTTCGGCTACTTCCGCGCCGATGACTTCGAGCCCGACTCGTGGAAGCCGCTGTATCCCAATCCGGCGTTCCTGCGCATGACCGAGCGCGACGCGGCATGGATGGCGCGCCTGATCGCGCGGTTCTCGGTCGAAGACATCCGGCGCATGGTGGCGCTCGGCCAGTGGAGTGATGACAGCGACGCCGAGTATGTGACCAACATCCTCGTCGAGCGCCAGCGCCGCTTGCTGGTGCGCTATCTGGGGCGGCTGTCGCCGATCGGGGAGGTCCGCACCGAGGGCGCGGCGGGCCCCGAGCGGATCTGCGCGACCGACTTCGCGCGGCTGCGCGGCGTGTTCCCGGCGACGATGTTCCACTACACGGCCGTCGAGCGCGTCGAGCGTGCC
>DATIPJ010001133.1:0-13159 GCA_035472155.1 Kofleriaceae bacterium | reverse complement strand
GTCGACTTCACGATCGAGGTCGAGCGATCGCTGCGCGTGCTGGATGGCGCGGTGGTGGTGCTCGACGGTGTGGCCGGGGTCGAGCCGCAGACGGAGACGGTGTGGCGACAGGCGGATCGGCATCGCGTGCCGCGCATCGTGTTCGTGAACAAGCTCGACCGGGCCGGGGCGGACTTCGCGCGTTGCATGCGCGAGGTGCGCGAGCGGCTGCGCGCCAGGCCGGTTGCGGTGACCGTGCCGCTGTTTGACGGTGATGAGCTGGTCGGCGTGACCGACCTGGTCGAGCAGCGCGAGCTGCGCTGGCACGGGGATGGACCGTCGAAGCCGGTGGTGTCGGCGGTGGTGCTCTCTGACAACTTGGTTGCAATGCGAGAGAAGCTGATCGAGGCGTGTGCCGAGGTCAGCCCGGTGGTGCTCGAGGCGGTGGCGTATGGCCGCGAGGTTCCGGCGGCGGCGCTATGGCAGGCGCTGCGCGCGGGGACGATCGCGGGCAGCATCGTTCCGGTGCTGGCGGGGTCGGCGTATCACCATCGCGGCGTCGAGCCGTTGCTGGATGCGGTGGTGGCGTTGCTGCCATCGCCGCGCGACATCGGAACGCGGTGGCTCGAGGGCGCGCACGACACGCACGGCGCGGCCGAGGGCGGTGCGGCGCTGGTGGAGGCGAGCGATGGGCTCGCCGCGCTGGCGTTCAAGGTGACGTTCGACGACCACGGGCAGCTGACGTTCGTGCGGGTGTATCGCGGAGTGATCGAGAAGGGGATGACGGTGCTGGCGTCGCGCGCGGGGCGAAAGCTGCGCGTCGGGCGGCTGGTGCAGCTCATGGCGGACGACCGCGAAGAGGTGACGCGGCTCGAGGCGGGCGAGATCGGTGCGATCATCGGATTGCCGCTGACCGGCGGCGAGACGGTGTGCGCGCCCGAGGCGCCGGTGGTGCTCGAGGCGATCGCGGCGCCCGAGCCGGTGGTGCGGGTGGCGATCGAGGCGAAGACGTCGGCGGATCGCGACCGGCTCGGAGTCGCGCTCGGGCGGATGGTAGCGGCGGATCCGTCGCTGCGTATCGAGTCCGATGGCGAGACCGGGCAGACGCTGCTGGCGGGGATGGGGCAGCTGCACCTGGAGATCGCGGTGGAGCGGCTCGAGACCGAGCACCGGGTGGCGGTGAGCGCGGGGCGGCCGCTGGTGGCGTACCGCTCGACGGTGCGGCGAGTGGTGCGGCGCGAGCTGCGCCACATCAAGCAGTCGGGTGGACCGGGCCAGTGGGCGCATGTGGTGCTCGAGGTCGGGCCGGCGGAGCGCGGTGCGGGCCTGGTGTTCGAGGACCGCATCCGCGGCGGGGCGATTCCGCGCGAGTACATCCGCGGGGTCGAGGCGGGGGTGCGCGAGGCGGCGAGCAACGGGCTGCTCGGTGGGTATCCGGTGGTCGACGTGCGTGTGGTGCTGCTCGACGGCGCCACGCACACGAACGACTCGAGCGAGCTGGCGTTCAAGATCGCCGGGTCGCTCGCGTTCCGGGCTGCCGCGGAGGAGGCTGAGCCGTACGTGCTCGAGCCGGTGATGCTGCTCGAGGTGACGTGTCCGGAGGTGGAGGTGGGTGCGGTGGTCGGCGACATCGGGCGACGCGGCGGACAGGTGCTGGGGCTCGAGGTCCGTGACACCGCCGACGTTCGCGTGGTGCGCGCCGAGGTGCCGCTCGCGCAGAGCTTCGGGTATGCCGGGGCGCTGAGCGGGCTGACGCACGGTCGCGGCCGGTTCACGCTCGAGCCGCTGCGCTACGTGCCGGTGCCGCCGGCGCGGGCGCGCGGCCTCTCGGTCGCATGATGTAGACGGCCTGGTGAGCGATCACCAGGCCGGTTGTTTTTTCGGCGCCGAGGTCGAATTTCTGAGAGGGTCGCCGCGCTCGCGTCACTCTGTGGGTGATGCGCCTGGTGCGGGCAACTGCTGTGCAACCTTCGGACGACCACGTGTGCGTCGCCGCGGTGCTCGGGGGGGATCCGGGGGCGTTCCGCGTGCTGTTCGACCGCCACGCGGCGGCCGTGCGGCGGTTTCTGCGCGACCTGTTGCGCGACGAGGCCCGCGCCGACGAGGCGACGCAAGAGACGTTCGTACGGGCGCACGCGCGGCTGGCCACGCTGCGCGACGATCAGCGGCTGCGCCCGTGGCTGCTCGGGATCGCGCGGCGGGTGTGGCTGGAGGAAGCGCGCCGGCGTCGTCCGCGGGCGGACCTCGACGAGGTGGTCGATCCGGCGCCCTCGCCGCGGGGTGAGCTGCTCGCCGCCGAGCAGACGCGGCTGTTTCGCGCGGCGCTGGGCCGGCTGAGCGGCGAGCGGCGCGGGGTGCTGCTGCTGCAGCTCGATCACGGGCTGTCGTACGACGAGATCGCGTCGGTGATGGGGATGTCAGCGGCGCAGGTGCGCAACGAGCTGCATCGCGGTCGTCAGGAGCTGCGCGCGCTGCTCGCGCCGTATTTCGAGGAGGTCCCATGACCGAACGCGACTGGCAGCGCCTCGAGCGCAATCTGATCGACGGGCACACCGCCGCGGATGCACCGCTCTCGGACAAGATCTGGCGCGGCGTGGAATCGACGCTCGCCGCGCGGCGGTCGCGTCGCGGCATCGGGTTTGCGCTGGGCGCGGTCGTGGTTGCCGCGGCCGCAATCGTGGCGCTGTGGTTCTTGCCGGGGGAGCCACCGTGGTGGCGCGCAGGCGACGCACGCGTCGTGCAGGTCGGATCGGCCGCCGAGGCCACGACGGCCACGGGAGCAGCGCCGTCGAGAATCGAGGGAACCCCGGCTGCCACAGGCGCGGGAACAGCAGCCACGGGGGTCGGAGGACAGGCCGCCACGCCATCGGTTGCCGCGGCCGCTGGCGTGCGTGTGGCGGGGCCGCCGCTGAACCAGGTGCTCGAGCCGGCGCGTGCGGTGACGTTCGTGATGGCGGCGGATGCGGGGCGGATCGAGATCGAGCCGTGCCGCGGGCGGTTCGTGAACGTGACGGTGCTCGATAGCCCGCATCGGTCGCTGGAGCTGGTGCAGAGCGGGCGCCGGATCGAGGTCCGGCTCGACGGCGGAGCGCAGCTGGCGAGCGGGGTCGCGCACGTGCTGGTGCCGGCGGATACGCACCTGATCTTGTCGACGCGGACCGGGCCGATCGTGGTGCGCGGGCTCGGCGGACCGATGGAGATCGATAGCCAGAGCGGCGAGGTGCGCGTGGACAGTGCGCCTCGCGTGAATCCGCAGCTGACGATTGTGAGCGACAGCGGCGCCATCGTGTGGCAAGGGCGGTGCGGCAACGGTTGCCGCGTCGAGGCCCGGAGCCGCGAGGGCGACATCACATTGCGCGCACCGGATCGCTCGGTGATGGCGCGCGGCGCGGTCCGCGGGCAGAGCGAGCGCGGGGGCGTCCATTTCGAGGAGCTGATATGTACCGATTCGCGTTGTGCATCATCGCCGCTGCCCTGGCGGCAGCTTGCGCCCGGCCAAGGCCACTGACCGCGATCGAGATCGATCGCCGCGCCGAGCACCTCAGCGTGGAGGGCCGCTGGGACGAGGCGAGCCAGCTGATCGAGCGCGGGCTCGCGGAGGCGCGCGAGCGCCGGGACCAGGCCGCGGAAGCGCGGCTGCTGCTCCGCCGCGGACACGCGCAGACGGAGCGCACGCGGCACCGCGGCGGGGACCGTGCGCCGGCGCTGGCGGATCTCGAGGTGGCGCGGAGCAAGGCCGCGGCGATCGGCGACCGGGCGCTGCTCGCAGCGGCGATCGATGCGATCGGGATGCACGGCTTCGTGCACTGGTTCTCGACGCAGGATGCGTCGGAGCTCGCCGCGGCCGAACGGCTGTTTCTCGAGGCGCTCGCGATCCGCAAAGCGCTGAGCGACTCGCCCGGGCTGGCGGAGTCGCATTTTCACGCCGGGCTGATTCACCAGATGCGCAACGAGCAGGCTGCGGCGCACGGCGAATTCGAGCAGGCGCTCGCGGTCGCCGAGCGGGTGCACGATCCGCTCCAGATGTCGCACGCCACGCGGCATCTCGGGTATCTCGCGGAGCTGCGCCAAGCGTGGCCGGAAGCGGAGGAGTACTACCGGCGCTCGCTCGAGCTGCGCGAGCAGGTCGGCGACGGGCCCGGGGTTGCGGCGGCGCAGGTCACGCTCGCCGAGCTGCGGTACGCCCGCCATGGCGACGCGGAGCCGCCGCTACAGCTGCTGGCGCGTGCGCGCGATGGCGCGGCCCGCACGCGGAGCCCGGTCTACGTCGCGATCGCGAGCGCGGCGATCGCGCGCATCGATCGCGATCGCGGCCGCTATGACGTCGCGCTTCGCGCCCTGGCCGATGCGCTCCGCGCGATGGATGAGATCCATAGCGACGAGGACGTCCCCGAGATGTACGAGCAGATGGCGCTGATCCATCTGCTTCGCGGCGATCCGGCGAGCGCGGTCGCAGATGCGGAGCGCGGGCTCGCGCGCCGACCGTCCCCCCGCCGGGAGGCACTGCGCGCATGGGCCCAGGCCTGGCAGCAGAGATCCGTGGCCGCGAAGAAGGCGACGACAGCGACTGCCAGTCAGGTCGCAAGCGAGCTGACGTCGGGCGCGCAGGACGCGGTGGTCGAGGCACGACGAGCGCTGGCTGCAGGCGATGCCAACGCCGGGCTGGAAGCGGCGCTGCGCGGCGATGATCCGGATACACTGCTGCTCGCGGCGCGCGCGGTGGGCGAGGCCGGCTTCGACCGCGCGATCGCCGCGGCCGCGAAGCTGTCGCGCGCGCAGGAGCTGCGGTTCGTGCGCGAGAAGGCCGCGGGGGCGCTGCGGTGACGGCACTGCGGGGCGCCCGGCGAGGCCGCGCGGCATGAGAAACGGCGCGGGGTGAGGAACGGCGCGGGGTGAGGAACGAGGCGAGGTGAGGACGGCGATGACGATCGGCGCGCCTACGGACGCCTGACGAACACGGCATCGCCGGCATCGAACGAGGCCAGCGGTCGTTCCGGTGCGCCGGCGGCCGCAAAGCCCACGCGCTGGAGCAGGCGCTGGGAGGGCACGTTCGCCGGGTGGACGGCGGCCCACAGCTCGGTGACGCCGTGGGCGGCGAGGTGCTCGACCAGCCAGCGCGTGGCCTCGGAGGCGAGGCCGGTGCCCCACCAGCGCGGACCGAACACGTAGGCGATCTCGCCCCAGTCGCCGTAGGTGGTGGCCTCGAGGCGGCCGATGATCGTGGGCTCGGCGCGGAGCAGGACGGCGAAGTTCCACCAGCGTTCGCCTGCGGGAGGCGCGCGGGTGGCGAGGCGCTCGATGCGCTCGTGTAGCGCCTCGAGGGTGGTCACCTCGGGATGCGGCAGGTAGCGATGGACCGCTGGATCGGCCAGCGCGGCGAACAGCCCGTCGGCGTGGGCCGGCGCGAGCGGCTCGATAGCGAGGCGCTCGGTCGCAAACGCCGCGCTGCAGGTCACGGACGGCTCAGTGTGCGTCGCGCGGATCGCTCGGCGGCATGGTCTCGACGATGCGCCAGTCGACCACGCTCGATGGCTCGCGCAGGAACTCGTCGGGCTGCGGATGCGCGAGTGCGTGGCGCAGGACCTCGTCCATGTGCTTGACGCCGATCACGACCAGCTGTTCGAGCACGGCCTCGGGGACGTCCTTCAAGTCCTTGCGGTTGTCCTCGGGGACGAGCACGGTGGTCACGCCGGCGCGGTGGGCCGCGAGGATCTTCTCCTTGAGCCCGCCGATCGGCAGCACGCGGCCGCGCAGGGTGACCTCGCCGGTCATCGCGATGGTCTGGCGCACGGGGATGCGGAGCAGTGCGCTCGCCATCGCGGTCGCCATGGTGATGCCGGCGCTCGGGCCGTCCTTGGGGATGGCGCCCTCGGGGAAGTGGACGTGGACGTCGATCTTGTTCTGGAAGTCGTTCGACAGGCCGAACGTCCCCGAGCGCGAGCGCAGGTAGCTCATCGCGGCCTGCGCGCTCTCCTGCATGACCTCGCCCAGCTTGCCGGTGAGCGTCAGCTTGCCCTTGCCGGGGACGACGGTCACCTCGGCGGTGAGCAGATCGCCGCCGAACATCGTGACGGCGAGGCCGTTGGCGAGGCCGATCTCGTCCAGCTTCTCGCGGCGCACCTCGCGGAACTTCTCGATGCCGAGCCAGTGCGGCAGGCGGTCGGCGTTGACCTCGAACGCCGCCTGAGCGCGCCCGCTGGCGAGCCACTCCTTGGCGATCTTGCGGCACACCGTGGCGATCTCGCGCTCGAGGTTTCGCACCCCGGCTTCCTTGGTGTAGCGGTGGATGATCGCGGTGAGGCCATCGTCGGGCCATTGCACCGCGAGGTCCTTGACGCCGTTGGCCTCGGCCTGCTTGGGGATCAGGTACTGCTTGGCGATCGCGAGCTTCTCCCACTCGGTGTAGCCCGGCAGCTCGATGATCTCGAGGCGATCCTGCAGCGGCAGCGGAATGGCGTGCTGCTGATTGGCTGTCGTGATGAACATGACATCCGACAGGTCGTAATCGAGATCGAGATAATGGTCGTTGAAGTTGTTGTTCTGCTCGGGGTCGAGCACCTCGAGCAGCGCGCTCGCCGGGTCGCCGCGGAAGTCCATCGACATCTTGTCGATCTCGTCGAGCAGGAACACCGGGTTCTGCGAGCCGACCTTCTTGAGCGACTGGATGATCTTGCCGGGCAGCGCGCCGATATAGGTCCGGCGGTGGCCGCGGATCTCGGCTTCGTCGCGCACGCCGCCCAGCGACTGGCGCACGAACCGCCGGCCGGTGGCGTGGGCGATCGAGCGCGCGAGCGACGTCTTGCCGACGCCGGGGGGGCCGACCAGGCAGAGGATCGGGCCCTTCTGGCGCGGAACGAGCGACTGCACGGCGAGGTACTCGAGGATGCGCTCCTTGACCTTCTTGAGGCCGTAGTGCTCGGCCTCGAGGATGGCCTCGGCCTCGTTGATGTCGTGGCGATCCTCGGTCTTGTCCTCCCACGGCAGCGCGATCACCCAGTCGAGGTAGTTGCGCACGACGGTGGCCTCGGCGCTCATCGGCGACATCTGCTTGAGCTTCTTGAGCTCCTTGAGGCAGCGATCCTTGGCCTCCTTGCTCATCTTCTTCTGCTTGATCTTCTGCTCCAGCTCGTTGAGCTCGTTCTTGAACTCGTCGCGCTCGCCGCCGAGCTCCTTCTGGATCGCCTGCATCTGCTCGTTGAGATAGAACTCCTTCTGCTGCTTCTCCATCTGCTTCTTGACCCGGGAGCGCAGCTTCTTCTCGACCTGGCGAATCTCGATCTCGCCCTGCATGAGCTCGCCGAGCCGTTCGAGGCGGCGCGCCGGCGAGGGAGTCTCGAGCAGCTCCTGCTTGTCTTTGAGCTTGAGCGCGACGTGGGCGACGATGGTGTCGGCGAGGCGGCCGGGCTCCTCGATCGTGCGCACGCTGACCAGCATCTCGGGCGGGATGCGGGTGTTGAGCTTGACGTAGTCCTCGAACACGTCCTGCACCGAGCGGATCAGTGCCTGGAGCTCGATGACGTCGTCATCGGACTCCTCGACGTCCTCGACGTCGCATACGAAGAACGGCTCGGTCTGCGCGAAGCCGCGGATCCGGGCGCGCGCGCGGCCCTCGACCAGGACCTTCACGGGTCCCTTGGGAAACCGCAGGAGCTGGATGATGTGGCCGACCGTGCCGATCGAGAAGATGTCCTCGGCGTTCGGGTCGTCGGTCTTGGCGCGACGCTGCGCTGCGAGCAACAGCTGCTTGTCGCCAGCCATGGCTTCTTCCAGCGCCGACAGCGACTTGTCGCGGCCGACGAACAACGGCACCACCATGTGCGGAAATACGATGATGTCGCGCAGCGGTAGCAGGGGAAGCCGATAACCCCCGGCCCGGTCATCCATTTTCATGGCGGTGATACTTTAGGCCGGGCGAGGACTTGCGCAACAAATCACTCCGAATGAGGCAAATTTGCCGCGCTTGAAGTGGCATTCACGCCGCACTCCCGTGTCTACGGCATGTAGCCCGCTGGAAACAATGTCGAGATGATGTGGGCACCTATGTGGAGGAAGATGCTGGACAAGTCGCCTGGCATCGTTTCTGCTTGGTGTTCCGCGCCCATGCCGTCGAGGGTCTTTCAGCCGCTCGTCGAGGTGTTTCTTCTCGTCGAGCAGCCTCGCCAGAGACTTTCGCATTGGACACAGGCGCTGGCGCCGCTCGACGGCTCGACGGCCCCGCCGGTAGCGAGCGTCGACGCGTATTACGACCCGGCATGCAACCAGGCGATCTTCGGCCTGCGCTATGACGAGCTCGCGCTGGGCCCCACGCGGCTCGGCTTCATCGTCGAGGTCGCGCTGCTCGCCGAGATCGGAATGATCCAGCCGGCCGAGCTCTCCGACGGCGACCGCAAGCGGTTCGTCGGCGAGCGGCTGTCGAGCTGCACGCTGCACGTCGGCGATCAGCGCAAGGTGGTGGGCGCGCTCGTCGAGCTGGTCCGGCGCATCCGCAGCCAGAAGGGGATGACGACCCCGCCATCGACCGAGGCGGTCTCGCCGCTCCTGCCGCGCTCGTCGTCGGTGCCGGGGCGCCCGCAGACCGACCCAGGCAATCCGGTGCTGGTCGCTCGCGGCACGCGCAAGCTCGGCACCGAGGATGGCGAGGAGCAGCCCAAGAGCACGCGCGACCTGCCGGTCGGCGGGGCGCGGACGTCGAAGCCGTTCACCGTGCCGCCGATGCCGGAGGGCGAGCCCGACCCGGATGCCAAGCGGGTGGTCAACGAGCCGGTTGCCGCGTCGGAGCGGTTGCTCGCCAACGCGCTGCCGCGCCGCGATCACACGCTGCGGCCGTCGCCCAATGTCATCGTGCGAGGCGGGGTGCATCGCGCCGACACCGTGATGATGCCGACCGCGCAGGCGCAGCAGATGCTCGAGGCCGCGAGCCGCGAGATCGAGGTCACGACCGAGCAGTACATGCCCAAGACGGTGGACCCGGCGCAGCCCGGGGTCATCTACGGTCGCTACCTGCGCGGCGGGCGCTGGATCCCGACGCGGATCGGCGCGCTGTCGCTCAAGGGCGCCTCGCTGATGGCGGGCGCGCTGCCGCGGGTCGACGACCGGGTCGATGTCTCGCTGTCGTTCGAGAAGCATCGGGCGCTCGTGCGCGGCGCGGTCGCCAAGGTCTCGTCGATGCAAGAGGCGCAGGCGACCGGCGCGACGACGTTCAGCGTGAACTTCGAGCTCGACGACGCCTCGCGCCGCGAGCTCACGGCGCTGCTGACGGCGGCGCGCGCGGCCAAGGTCACGATCAAGCCGCCGCCGGCGCGCAGCACGCGGCGCTATCCGGTCGAGTGGCCGATGACGTTCGGCACCATGCGCGGGGCGGTGCGCGCCGAGGCGCTCGACGTCTCGACCGAGGGCATGTTCGTGCGCCCGCTGAATGACCTGGCGCTCGATGCGAACCTGACGTTCACCGCAGTGCTCGACGACGGCGGGCCGCCGGTATCGGGGCGCGCGCGGGCGGTGCGCCGGGTCGGCGAGGTCGAGGCGCGCGGGGCCGGGCTGTCGCCGGGCTACGGGCTCATGATCCTGGAGATGACGGACGCCGAGCGCGAGCGCTGGGGTGGGTTCCTCGCGCGGATCGAGAAGCGCGCATCCAAGCGCGTGCTGATCGGGGCTGCACCGGCGCGGCTCGCCGAGCTGCAGAGCGGGCTGGTGGCCGCGGGCTACGCCGTCACCGGCGGCAGCGATCGCGACATCATCGCACAGCTGGCGAGCGCCGAGGCGCGCCCGGTCGACGCCGCGCTGATCGATGCGGCATGGCTCGTCGGTGGCAGCGCGCCTGCGTGGGTCGACTCGCTGTTCGCGTCGCGAAATGTCCCGTACGTGGCGATGCACGGTGACGCAAAGCGCGCACGCGTCGCGATCGATAAGCTGCTCTCTGTGGTGTGACCTTTGCGCGATTGCGTAGACGAGAGTTCACATCGGCGCATGGAAACGCCACGATCGCAGTGGTTGGACCATGTAACTGCGCATGTCCTTGTCGGCTCGCCTTCCGGCGAGCTTGGCCCCAGACTTGCGACAAAAGCCGTCACGGCATTCGCCGTTGCAAGGTCAGTCTCATGAAGCCTATCAAGTCACTTCTTGTCCTCGCGATTGTGTGCGCTCCGGCGCTTGCCGCGGCGCAAGGTTATTACGGGCGCCCTGGTTCGAGGCCGGCAGTCCCCGGCGGGTTCCACGACCGCACCGGACGCTTGACGTGGGGGATCGGCGGCGGCATCGGATTCATGCACGATGGCGGCAGCACGATCACGACCTGTGTGAACTGCGACTTCAAGCCGCTCGCACTCGAGGGCGACTTTCACATCGGCGGCATCCTGTCCCCGCGGTTCGGCCTGATGTTCGAAGGCCAAATCAATGCGCAGACGGTGGCGGCCGATCGCTTCAACGGCGACACGTTCATCACGCAGGGGGCTGCGATGTTCGCCGCGCAGTTCTGGCTGCTGCCGCAGCTGTGGATCAAGGGCGGTCTCGGGTTCGCCAGCCTGCGGGTCGATGACGGCGTCTTCATCGACGACTTCGGCACCGGCGGCGCCGTCATGGGCGCGATCGGCGTCGAGTTGTTCTCGGCGCGCAACTTCGCGCTCGAGCTGCAGGGCCGCCTCATCGAGAGCAGCTACAACAGCCTGAACGACAACATCACGTCGGGCACGATCGGGCTCGGCGTCAACTGGTACTGAGCGAGCCTGTCGCGGCAGGCGGCAGGACGGGGCGCAAAGTCCCGGTCTTGCTGCCGATGTGGTGAATGGCGCCTACCTTCCGCGAGTGCAGGTAGGCTGTCGAGGCCCCGGGAAGCGGGGCCCGAACCAGCAGGCCACACCATGAGAATCGTCGTTGTAGAAGACAACCAGCAGCTCGCCACCACGCTCGCGGACGGACTGTCGGAGGATGGCTATACGGTCGACGTCGTCGGGACCGCGGCGGGAGGAATCGATCGCGGCATGCGGCGCGATCTCGATGTGATGGTGCTCGATCTCGGGCTGCCGGACCGCGACGGGCTCGAGGTGCTGCGCGAGCTGCGCGCGGTGCGGATCAACGTGCCGATCCTCGTGCTCACCGCGCGCGATGCCGTCGAGGCGCGGGTCGCGGCGCTCGACGCCGGCGCCGATGACTACCTGGTCAAGCCGTTCGCGTTTGCCGAGCTGGTGGCGCGCATCACCGCGCTCACCCGGCGCGCCGCGGGGCCGCGCTGGGCGCCGGTCACCGACGTGCCGCTCGCGATGCGCGATGACCTGGTCGTCGAGTCCGGCGGCCGGACAGTGTCGCTGTCGCCGCGCGAGTACGCGCTGTTCGGGTGCCTGTTGCGCCGCCGCCTCGAGGTGGTGGCGCGTGCCGAGATCCTGCGCGATGCGTTCGGCTACGAGTTCGATCCGGGTACCAACGTCATCGATGTGCACTTGAACCACCTGCGCAAGAAGCTGCAGGGCTTCCCGGTCGCGATCGAGACCGTTCGGGGTGCGGGGATCCGGCTCACGGTGTCCGAGTGACGCGGCCGGCCTCACTGGGCCGCGGGCTCGGACGCTCGTTCGCATTCGCGACGGTGATCGGCATGGTGGTGTTCGCGGTGATCCAGGCGCTGGTGATCTATGTCCGCCAGCTCGGGCAGGAATGCGCGCCCGGCGTGCCTGAGGATCCGCCGGCGGAGATCATCCGCGAGTGCGCGATCGCGCTCGCGATCTCGGCGCCGTTCGGCGTGGTGCTGTCGGTGGCGCTCGGGCGCCGGCTGGCGTCGCCTACCACCGAGCGGCTCGACGAGGTGATCTCGAGCGCCAAGCGGATGACCGGCGAGCGGCTCGACGAGCGCCTGCCGGTCAGCCCCAACCGCGACGCGCTCGACCGACTGTCGGTCGCGCTCAACGGCGTGCTCGCGCGGCTCCAGCGCGGGGTCGCCGAGCAGCAGCAGTTCGCCGCCGACGCGTCGCACGAGCTGCGCACGCCGCTCGCCGTGATCTCGGCCAACCTCGAGGTCGCCCGGCGCAAGCCGCGCGAGGCCGCGCACTGGGAGCACGTGGCCGACGGCACGCTCGCCGAGGTGCACCGCATGCACATGCTGGTCGACAAGCTCCTGCAGCTGTCGCGCGCGGGCGCGGCGGGGCTGCACAAGGAGATGACCGACCTGCGGCAGCTCGCGGGCGCGGCCGTCGAGCGCGCCAGCTCGCTCGGCCAGGAGCGCAACGTCGGCGTCGAGCTCGCGCCCGGGCACGCGATCGCGGCCGACGTGGATCCCGAGGCGGTGGGCATCGTGATCGACAACCTGATCCGCAACGCCGTCGAGCACTCGCCGTCGAGCGCGACGGTCCGGGTGTCGGTCGCCGGCGGGCCACAGATCACCGTCGAGGATCGCGGCCCGGGCGTACCGCGCGAGCTGCGCACGCGGATCTTCGAGCCGTTCGCGCGCGGCCGCGTCACCGACCGCACCTCGGGCACCGGGCTCGGGCTCGGGCTCGCGATCTGCCGGCGCATCGTCGACGGCCATGGCGGCACGATCGTCGTCGAGGACCGCCGCGGCGGCGGCGCGCGCTTCGTGGTCCACTTGCCGGCTCCGGAAATGACGAAGGCCTGATCGTCGCCGATCAGGCCCTGCCGCGCGCGCTTCGAGCGCCGCAGGCGCTAGCTCACGGGAACGTCAGCGGACAGACGTCGAAGCTCGAACCGCTTCGCAGGTCCACCGGCATCGTGATCTCCGGGGTGTTGGCGTCGATCGATACCAGGAACGCGAGCAGGTCATCGAGCTTGCCGGCCTCCGCGAGCGTCAGGCTGAAGTTCGCGTTGCTCGCGTTGGTGTGAAAGCCGAACGCGGGGTTCGTGAACAGATCGGCGAGCGTCGAGGCCTGGCCGTGGTGCAGGTACGGCGCGCCGAGCGCGAGGCCGTACAGCGACGGGACGTTGAAGCCGGCGCGGCCCTCGGAGCGGGTCGGCGCCTTGGCGACGTTGGCCGGGATCCGGATCTCGAGCGCGTCGGTCGCGGCGGCGTTGTTCGAGACGCCGAACGTGCCGACGTTGCGCAGCTCGCACGCCGCCTGGCGGACGCCGACCGGCGCGGCCTCGCCGGGGCCGGTCGCGTCGGCGGTCAGCACGGGCTGCTGTGAGATCTGCGTGCGCGGGCCCGAGCCGAAGATCCAGGTCATGTTGTCGGTGAGCCCGT
>DATIPJ010001132.1:0-6581 GCA_035472155.1 Kofleriaceae bacterium | reverse complement strand
GGGGTCGACGCGCTACTCGATGGCGAATTGCCGCATCCGAGAACGGCTGTCACTGCGGGTGTCACGAAGGCAGTTCGGTGCACACCCATGCTGCGACAACGCGCAGCGAGCTCCTGGGCGTCCTCGAGCGATTCCAGCGACATGTGTTGTCCTACGTCGAGGTATGCCTTCCGCCGCTCCTGTGCGGACAGACCGCTCCGACGAGAGAGCGCCCGAAGGACGCTGAATGCCACGCGATGACATCAGCGCACGGTACTCCCAATGCGTCCTAGTCGTCGCCACTACTTGCAGATGCATAGATCCGGCCAGCGCCTTGCTTAAAGCAAGTCTTGCTGTGTCTGCATTACTCATCATTCTCAAACATCTCGAGCTCGCACTGCGCCTACATGCGGCCGCCCCGTGGCTGGACGCACAGACGGCGCTGGCGCACGTCGAGGCGGCAGAATCTGCCGCAACGGACCAGGTCTCCAGCGAGCTATTGCTCGGGATCGCATTTGTCGAGAGTCGCTATGACCCCACTGCGGTGTCGCGCGTCGAGCGCCAGACGCGACGAACCGGCAGCTACCGATCGACCACCGCGCCGGCTCAGCTCAATCGCCGTGCGTCGCTGTTCTGCGGCCCGCTCCAGACGTTCGCGACCTCGTGGTCCGCATGCATGGAGATGCGCAACCTCAAGGTTGCCTACACCGCCGGCGTCGCCGAGCTCGAGCACTGGCTGCGCGATCGCCGCGTGCGCGGCAGCATCTCGCGCGCGCTCGCCGGCCACGGCTGCGGCAACCGCGGCGTGCTCACAGGCATTTGCAACGGCTATCCCAACCGCGTGCTCGCGATGCAGCGCCAGCTGAGCACCCCGCCGCCGCCCTCGCACAACACCCGCCGCGTCGTCGCGAGCACGTAGGCTCGCCGCCAGCCACCCGGCGCGCCGCAGTCGCGCGCCGCGCATCGCGCCATCGCTCGCGGCTCGCTGCCAGCACCTGGCCTCGCCGCTCGCGGGTCGTCGCCAGCACCTGGCCGCGATCGCGCCATCGCTCCGCGCGATCGATCGCGCTTCGGGCGGCCTCCTTTGCTGTCAGACCCGACGGTTACGGTGACGCGTGCAGCTCATCGTCGCCGAGAAGCCGTCGGTCGCGCGCGACCTCGCGCGGGTCCTCGGCGTGCGCCCGGCTGGCAAGAGCTACTTCGAAGGTGCACACCACGTCATCACGTGGTGCATCGGCCACCTCGTCGAGCTCGAGGAGCCGGCCGCGTACGATGGCCGGTGGAAAGCCTGGCGGCTCGATTCGCTGCCGATGCTTCCCACGCCATTTCGTCTCCGGCCGTCGAAGCATGCCGCCGAGCAGCTGCGCGTGGTGGCGCGCCTCCTCGGCGAACGCCGCTTCACCTCGGTCGTCAATGCCTGCGACGCCGGCCGCGAGGGCGAGCTGATCTTCCGCTACGTCTACCAGTATGCGGGCGGCGGCCCACCCGTTCAGCGCCTCTGGATCTCCTCGCTGACCGACGATGCCATCCGCCGCGGCTTCTCCGCCCTGCGCCCCGGGCGCCAGCTCGATCCCCTCGGCGACGCCGCCCGCTCGCGCTCCGAGGCCGACTGGCTGGTCGGCATGAACGCCACCCGCGGCATCACGGTGCGCAGCCGCGAATCGGGCCACGACGCCCTCTATTCGATCGGCCGAGTGCAGACTCCCACGCTCGCCATGCTCGTCGAGCGCGAGCACGCCATTCGCCAGTTCGTCCCGCGCGACTACTGGGAGGTCCGCGGCGACTTCACCACCGCCACCGGCGAGCGCTTCGCCGCCACCTGGCGCCGCATCGCGCCCCCCGGCGCAGCTGGCGCGCCCGGCATTCCCGGCGCGACCAGCATTTCCGGCGCGACCGGCATTCCCGGGACGGCTGGCGCGATTGGCACCACCAGTGTGACGGGCGTGACCGGCGCAGCTGGCGTGACCGCCGGGATTCGAGAAGGCCGGCCCTCGTCGTCGGACGGTGACACCACCCGCGTTGGCTCGCTCGCAGTCGCACGGGCGATCGTTGCGCGCGATGCGGCGCACGGCACAGCCGCGGATCCGCTCGGCCCACGCGTCGAGCGCCTGCGTGCGCGGACCGTGCGAGAGCCACCGCCGCTGCTGTTCGACCTCACCTCGCTGCAGCGCACCGCCAACCGCCGGTTCGGCTGGTCGGCGTCGCGCACCCTCGAGCTCGCCCAGGCGCTCTACGAGCGCCACAAGCTGATCACCTATCCGCGTACCGACGCGCGCCACCTCACCACGGACCTCGCACGCGATCTGCCGCGCGTCTTCGCCGTCCTCGCCGGCGTCCCCGACTACGCGGCCTTCGCCGGTCAGCTCGCCGCCCAGCCACCGCGACCCACCCGTCGCGTCGTCGACGACGCCAAGGTTCACGATCACCACGCGATCATCCCTACGGGCACCGCAGGCACCCCCGATCGATTCGCTGCCCTCGACCGCGATGAGCATCGCCTCTTCGATCTCATCGCGCGCCGCTTCCTGGGCGCGTTCTTCCCCGATGCCGAGTTCGCAGTGACCGAGGCCTGGATCCGCGTCCTTGCCCCCGACGGCCGTCTGCCGCCGTTCCCGGGCGAGTCGCGCCCCCAGGTCGAGCGCCCCCGCGCCACGGACGCTCCGCGCTCGCAGCGCGACAGCGCGACGGAGGCCGAGCCGCCGATCGTCGACGTCCTTCCACCGCCGCCCGACCGCTACCTTGCGCGCGGCCGCGTACGCATGGTCGCCGGCTGGCAGGAGGTCGCTGGCATGGAAGCCACGAGCGCCGCGCGCCGCGTGGGCGTGGCGCCCGACAGAGGCGGCGCAGCCAGAGGCGGTGGCTTCGACCCGGACGCCGAGCTCTCCGACGGCGACCAGGGGATCCTGCCGGTCCTCGTCGAGGGCCAGCCGCTCGACGGCACCTTCTCGACGATCGCCAAGCAGACTCGCCCACCGCCTCGATACACCGAAGCCACGCTGCTCTCGGCGATGGAGTCCGCGGGCAAGATCATCGATGACGAAGCCCTCCGCGAGGCCATGAAGGATCGCGGCCTCGGCACGCCGGCGACGCGCGCGGCCATCATCGAGACTCTCCTGCGCCGCGCGTACATCGTGCGCGACAAGCAGCACCTCGTGCCTACGGCCATCGGCATCGGCCTCATCGCCGCGCTGCCTGCGCCGAGCCTCGCCTCGGCCGAGCTCACCGGCGCCTGGGAAGCGCGCCTCGCGCGCATCGCCCGCGGCCAGGAGACCCGCGCCGACTTCATGGCCGACATCGAGCGCTACGTCGCCGACCTCGTCGAGTCCATTCGCAGCTCGAACCCACCGCCACCGCCGCCCGACGGCGCCCCCGCCCAGGCTCGTCCGCGCGGGCGTCGATGGCCATCGCCTCAGCGCCGCTCCGCACCCACGGCGAGTCTCGCGCGTCGCCGCTCGTCGGCGGCCGAGGCATCGCGGGTCAACGGCCGCGACTCCAACCGCCACGACTCCAATGGCCACGACTCCAATGGCCACGACTCCAAGGGCCACGGCGCCAACGGATCATCCCCAGCACGAGCGGCGCCCAAGGTCTCACGACCGCCGCGCACGGAGGCGCTGACCTGTCCGCGCTGCGGCGCAGGCACGCTCATCACGGGCGCGCGTGGCTGGGGCTGCTCGCGCTGGCGCGATGGCTGCCGGTTCGTCATCTGGTTCGAGACTTCCGGCCGGCGCCTCACGCTCGCGCAGCTGCGCGACCTCGTCGTTCGCGGCCGCACGCGCAAGGCGCGGTTTGGCGAGCGGACCGGCAGCCTGATCCTCGACGGCGATCGCCTGCGCTTCGAGCCTGCCGACGAGGCCACCACCACCGCCACCGCCGGCGCTTCGAGCGCGCGTCGCCGAGCCGATCCACGAACGCAATCCCGACGCCGCGCATCCCGCAGCTCGGGCGCGCGGCAACGCTAGATCGCTGCGCGAACCCGCACCGATGGGTCACTGCGCCGGGACGCGCACGATGCGAGGAGGCTTGTCGGACGTCACGTAGATGAACTGCTCGTCGCGCACGATGCCACGCGGCTGGAACAGCTGGTCCGTCAGCGTCGTGGGCGCGTCCCCCGGGACCCTGGACAGACGGACGAGCTTGTTCGGCCAGCTCACCGTGTACAGCGCATCGGCCGCGAGCTCGACCTCGTCGCTGTTCTCGAGATGCTCACCGAGGATCTGGATCGCACCGGTCGCGAGCTCGAAGCGAATCAGCCGCTGATCGCCCTCGGTGTACACGTAGACGGCGGCGTCATCGACGGCGAGCGCCGTCGGGTGGTTGAGCTTCGTGGCGACCTTGCGGGTCGGGCCGCCGGCGGTCGGTACCGCGAACAGGTCACCGGTGGTGAAGCTGGCGACGTAGAGCGTCGGGCCGTGGAGCGCCAGGACCGCGTGTTTGGCGTAAAGCACATGCTGCGCGGCGCCGCCGGAGGCCGGTACCCGCATGACCTGATCATGCTCGAACACGGTGAAGAAGATCGTCGACGCATCTCCGACGATGTCCTCCAGCAGATCGGGAGAGCCGGTCACACGGACCGGCGTCACCGCGCCGCTCGGCAGCTCGATCGCGAGCAGGCTCTTGCCGCCCTTGGCGATCAGGCGGTCGCCCGCGACGAACGGATGCGAGGCGAAGCCGTCGCGATGTTGTTCCGAGATCTGCCTCGGCGCTTCAGTGCCGTTCGCCGGCATCATCCAGAGCGCTCCAGCGATGTCCGCCCATACCAGCGTGCCGCGGTGCAGGGTGAGGTGCATCGGGAGCGTCGGCACCGGGTAGTCGAACCAGGGCGATGGCGGCACCGGATTCGCCGGCTTCGGGCCCGGCTCCGCCGGTGTCGGCGTGGCCTCGGCTCGCGTTGGCGCGGCGCTGGTGGCGGCGATCTCCGCCGCCGTGGGCGCCTGGGAACTTGCGATCGATGCCTCGCCGCTCGGGGCCGGCCGGAGGGGAGGGTAGACGATCGGTTGTGGCCACGGACCGCAGGCGATGACGAGCACAGCGAGCATCGACAGCAGCAACGGCACTGGCGCCGATGGTAGCGCACCGTGCGCTGCGAAGGGTCCGACGGTACAGAGTTCGCGAACGATGCGCCGCCGTCGGCGGCGAAAGGCCGAGGCTACGGAGAGCCCGTGGGGCAGAGCTCGCGCCAGGAGTGGCCGTCGCGGGCGATCATGTCGTCGGCGGCCGGGGGACCGGCGGAGCCGGGGGCGTAGATATGGACGCCCGGGGTGGCTTCCCAGATCTGGAGGACCGGCTGGATGAGCTCCCAGGCGCGGTCGACGGAGTCGCGGCGGTTGAAGAGGGTGGCGTCGCCGCGCATGCAGTCGAGGAGGAGGCGCTCGTAGGCTTCGGAGATCGGGCGCTTGAAGGCGTCGGCGTAGGTCATCGTCATGAGGACGTTGCCGACGTTGATGTTCTCGCCCGGGACCTTGGCGACGAAGCGGAGCGAGATGCCTTCGTGGGGCTGGATGCGCAGGGTGAGGACGGCGGGCTGGAGGACGCTGCCCGCGGCTTCCTCTTTGAAGAGGACGAGGGGGACGGCGCGGAAGTGGATGTTGACCTCGGTGAGGCGCTCGGCCAGCTTCTTGCCCGCGCGCAGGTAGAAGGGGACACCTTGCCAGCGCCAGCTGTCGATCATGAAGCGCATGGCGGCGAAGGTCGGGGTCTGGGAGTCGGGGGCGACGCCGTCCTCTTCGCGATAGCCGCGGTACTGGCCGCGGACGCAGTGGTTCGCGACGTCGTTGAGGTCGAGGTTGCGGACCGAGCGCAGGACCTGGGATTTCTCGTCGCGGATGTCGTCAGCGGAGAACGAGGCGGGGACCTCCATGGTGACGAGGGACATGACCTGGAGGAGGTGATTCTGGATGATGTCGCGGACGACGCCGGTGGCTTCGTAGAAGGCGCCGCGGCCTTCGATGCCGATGGCCTCGGCGGCGGTGATCTCGACGTAGTCGACGTGGTTGCGGTTCCAGATCGGCTCGAAGATGGAGTTGCCGAAGCGCAGGACCAGGATGTTCTGGACGGTCTCTTTGCCCAGGTAGTGGTCGATTCGATAGATCTGCGTCTCGTGGAGATAGGTGCTGATCATCTCGTTGAGCTTGCGGGCCGACTGGAGGTCGCGGCCGAACGGCTTCTCGACGATGACGCGGCACGAGGGTTTGCCCGGGGCCTGGGTGCTGCGCTCGATGAGGCCGTGCTGGTGCAGCTTCTGGAGGACGAGGGGGAACACCGACGGAGGCGTGGAGAGGTAGAACACGCGGTTGCCGCGCGTGCCCTTGGCGGCGACCGCATCGAGCTTGGCTTTGAGGGCGACGTAGGTGGCGTCGTTGTCGAAGTCACCGCCGACGAAGTCGAGCGTGCTGGCGAACTTGTCCCAGCTCGCCGGCTCGACCTTCTGGCGCGAGAACTCGGTGACGCGCGGCCGGAGGTGCTCGGCGAACTGGGCGGGGGTGAGGTTACCGCGGCTGACGCCGATGATGAGGGTCGGCTCGGCCATCGCGCGGTCGAGCATCATGTTGTAGAGCGCGGGCGCGAGCTTGCGGCCGGCGAGGTCGCCGGTGGCGCCGAAG
>DATIPJ010001131.1:0-6362 GCA_035472155.1 Kofleriaceae bacterium | reverse complement strand
CTTGGCGCGGCGTCGCCGCGATTGCCATCTCTCCAGCGCGGGACGCTCGCCGTTCTGCGATTGCCGCGCGGGGGAGCTCCGCCGGTGCGATCCGCGCACCGGTGCGCCCGCGGCCGGCGAGGCGAGGATGCCGCGAAACGGCTTGCCCTCGGATTCGTACTCGAAGATCTCGAACATTGCGCTACTCCGGTGTGGATAAGCGCAGATCTAATTATCACTATTTAGACAATATAGTCAATAGCCAATCTGCCAGTGCGGATTCCAAGCCCCGCGATGGTCAGTCGCATCATGTCCGGTCGCCGGACGAAGCGGTCGTCTCGGCGTGCGCCGGGTGGCGGCGGCGGCGGATGCGCTCGAGGAGGTGGTCGCGGCCGTTGGCCACGATGTCGTAGAAGGTCGGGATCACGAGGAGGGTGAGGATGGTCGAGGTGATGACGCCGCCGATGACGGCGAGGCCGAGGGGGGCGCGGAAGTCGCCGCCCTCGCCGCGGCCGAGGGCGACGGGGAGCATGCCGGCGATGACGGCGACGCTGGTCATGACGATCGGGCGGAAGCGGACGGCGCCGGCCTCGACGAGGGCCTCCTCGCGGTTGCGGTCGCCGCGCTGGGCGCGCTTGGCGAAGTCGATGAGGAGGATCGCGTTCTTGGCGACCAGGCCCATGAGAAGGATGACGCCGATCATGCTCATGAGGTTGAGGGTGGCGCCGGTCACGAGCATCGCGAGCATGACGCCGATCAGCGAGAGCGGGAGCGAGAGCATGATCGGGATCGGATCGAGGAACGAGCCGAACTGGATGACCAGCACGAAGTACATGAGGAGGATCGCGATGCCGAGCGAGGTGAAGATGCGGCTGAAGACCTCTTGCTGATCCTCGGTCTCGCCGCCGGCCTTGCGCTCGTAGCCCGGCGGGAGGGTGAGGCCGGTGAGCGCGCGGTCGATGCCGGCGTTGACCGCGGACAGCGGCTGGCCCTCGGCGTTGGCGCCCACGGTGATGACGCGGTCGCCGTCGAGGTGCTCGATCTGGGCGGGGGCGAATGCCTCGTTGAGGCGGGCGAGCTGCGCGAGGGGGACGAGCTCGGAGCGCCCCGGGATGGGGATCGCGAGGCGCGCGAGATCCTCGGGGCGCTCGCGCGCCTCGGGCGCGAGGCGGACGGTGACGTCGCGGGTCTTGCCGGTGGGATCGACCCAGTCGCCCGCGTCGAGGCCGGCGAACGCGGGGCGCAGCGCCTGGGCGACGTCGCCGAGGTGAATGCCGAGGACGCCCGCGGCATCGCGGTCGGGGATGAGCTCGACCTCGGGGCGCTGCCCCTTGCTGGATAGACCGACGTCGACGACGCCCGGCACGCGCCGGATGCGCTGGGCGACGTCGTTGGCGAGCTTGTCGAGCACGGCGACGTCGGGGCCGACCAGCTGGAGCTGGATCTGCTTCTGGCCGCCGAAGCCATTGGGGACGTACGCGATGACGCCGTTGATGGCGGTCAGCTCGCGGCGCAGGTCGCGCAGCACGTCCGCCTGCGTGCGATCGCGGTCGGCGCGCGGCGCGAGGCGGACGTACACGCTGGCCTCGTCGACGGCCTCGCCCGTCATGCCGCCGATCGACGCGTAGGTGTAAACGACCTCCTTGTGCTTGCGCGCCGCGGCGGCGACCACCTTCACCTTGTCCTGCGTGTAGGCCAGGCTCGAGCCCGCGGGCATCTCGAGGTTGAGCTGGAACTCGGACTCGTCGGTCTCGGGGAAGAAGGCGCTACCGACCAGGCCCACGACGGGGAGCGCGAGGGCGAGCACGAAGGTCGCGATGGCGATCAGGACGGTGGTCTTGCGGTGGCGCAGCGCCCACCGGATGACGCGCTTGTAGCCCTCGGTGGCGCGGTCGAGGCCGCGATCGAACCACGCGAGCTTGCGCGACAGCCAGCTCCGCTTGCCGGTGACCTCGGGGTCGGCCCACACCGCCGACAGCATCGGATCGAGCGAGAACGAGACGAAGAGCGAGACCAGCACCGAGCACGCGAGGGTGAGCGCGAACGGTGCGAACCACTGCTGCGCGATGCCGCCCATGAAGGCGATCGGCACGAACACGACGACGATCGACAGCGTCGTGGCGGTGACGGCGAGGCCGATCTCCGAGGTGCCCTCGCGCGCGGCGCGCAGGTGATCGCGGCCGGACTCGAGGTGGCGCACGATATTCTCGCGCACGACGATCGCATCGTCGACGAGGATGCCGATCGCGAGCGACAGTCCGAGCAGCGACATCGTGTTGAGCGTGAAGCCCCACAGCCAGACGGCGACGAACGACGCGATCACCGAGACCGGCAGCGCCAGGCCGGTGATCACCGTCGAGCGCCACGAGCGCAGGAACAGGAACACGACGAGGACCGTGAGCGCGGCGCCCGCGAGCAGCGTGGTCTCCACGTCCGACACCGAGTGGCTCACGCGGGTGCCGGCGTCGCGCACGATGTCGAGCCGCGTGCCCTGGGGCAGGTCGCGCGACAGCGACGCGATCTGCGCGCGGATGCGCTTGGCGACATCGGTCGTCGAGTAGCCGAGCGCCTTCTTGATGTCGATGCCGACGGCGCTGCGGTCCTGGTAGAACGCGGCGCTGCGCGGGTCGGCGGAGCCGTCGCGAACGTCGGCGATGTCGCCCAGCCGAACGACGCGCTCGCCGGCGCGCGACACGACGAGCTGCGCGAACTCCTTCGGATCGCGCGGCCGGCCCGAGAGGCGGATCGTGCGCTCGGTCGGCCCCTGGGTGAGGCGCCCGACCGGCGCCGCGAGGTTCTCGGTCTGCAGCACGCGCACGACATCGGCGATTCCCAGGCCCGATGCCGCGAGCGCGTCGGGGCGAATGTCGATCGACAGCTCGCGCGCGACGCCGCCGATGATGGTGACCTCGGCGACGCCGGCGATCGCGGTCAGCTTGCGCTTGATGCCCGGGTCGGCGAGCTGGGTCAGCGCCGCCGGGTCGGGTCGATCCGACGACAGCGTGAGCGAGACGATCGGCAGGTCCGCCGGATCGAACCGGGTCAGGATCGGCTCCTTCATCTCGGTCGGCAGGTTGGTCCGGATCTGCGAGATCTTGTCGCGGACGTCCTGGCTGGCCTGCTGCGGGTCCTTGGAGAACTCGAACTCGATCACGAGCGTCGCGTAGCCGTCGAGCGCGGTCGACCGCATGCGCTTGACGCCGCTGATCGCCTGCACCGCCTCCTCGATCGGATCGACGACCTCGCGCTCGACGTTGGCGGGCGATGCGCCCGGATACGGGATCGCGACCGCGACCACGGGCGGCGTGACCTCGGGGAACTCGTCGGTCTTGAGCTGCCACAGTGCGGCGATGCCGAACACGACGAGCGCGATCATCACCACGGTGGTGACGACCGGTTTGCGAATCGCGAAGTCGGAGATCAGCATGCTAGCTCGTCGGTGGGGGGACGACGTGTGCCCCGGCGGGTGGCGCGGCGTTCACGCGCGCGAGGATGCGGTCGCCGGCGCGCAGCCCCGACACCAGGACCTCGTCGCGCAGCGGGTCGCGCAACCCGAGCTTGACCTCGACGCGCTCGACGGTGGTGCCGTTGATCCGCATCACGGCGGGCGGGTTCGCGCGCGTGTCGACGGCGGACAGCGGCACGGTCACGCCGGTCGCGGTCTGGGTGGCGATCCGGCCGCGGGCGAACAGGCCTGCCAGCAACTGGTGCGCGGGGTTCGGAATGTCGACCAGGATCGCGATCTGCTTGGTCGCCGGATCGGCGCTCGGTGCGATGCGCGACACGTGGCCGGTGAAGGCCTGGTCGGGATAGCCGTGCACGGTGAAGCGGACCGGCAGGCCGACCGACAGCGCGCCGATCTGGTCCGACGGCACGCTGGCCGACAGGCGCACCGACGACGGATCGATGATCTGGTAGAGCGTGGCGCCCGCGGTGACCACGTCACCGGCGTTGGCCGCGCGCTGGGCAACCACGCCGGCCATCGGGGCGCGCACGGTCGCGTCGCCGAGCTGTTCGGCCGCCGTCGAGAGCTGCGCGCGGGCCTGATCCACGGCGGCCTGCTGGGCCTGGGCGCGGCTCTCGGCCTGCTCGAGGTCGCGGCGCGCGATCGCCCCGGCGGAGACCAGCGCGCGGCTGCGCTCGACCTCGCGGCGCGCCACGTCGAGCTGGGCCTGGGCCGATGTCACTTGCGCCCGCGCCGACGCCGCCTGCGCGCCGAGGCTGCCCGCGTCGATCCGGGCGAGCAGCGCGCCCTTCTTCACGGTCTGTCCGAGCTCCGGACCGATCTGCCGGACGGTACCGCCGAGCTGCGCGCGCACGGTGGCGCTATCGGCAGCCTCCAGCGTGCCCGACACCAGCGGCCCGGCCTCGACCGTCTGGCTCTTCAAGGTGAGCACGTCCGCCGGCGCGAGCTGGACCGGGGGCGGCGGCGGCGGCGCTGATTCCTGGCGGTGGCAACCCAGCGCCGCCCCGAGCGCGACGAACGTGCCGGCGACCACGATGGCCGCGACGATATTCGCGCGCACATCAAGCTCGCGAGCACGAGCGTTGGGCGACCAACGCGGCGTGGGCGTCGGCGCCGTGTGCATCGGCGGCGTGGGCGTCGGCGTCATTGCGGTCCTTGCGGTGTGGGTGTCGTCGTCGGAGGCGCGCCGCCGGGTGCGCCTGGGGTGGCCGGCGAGCCGGGAGCCCCGGCAGCCGGTGCGGTGGTTTGTGCGGGAGGCGGTGCGGCGGTCTGGCCTGCGGCCGACGGAGGCGTCACGGCGCCCGCAGCCGCTGCGCTCGGCACGGCTCCAGGGGCCGCCACCGGCAGCGCCGGCAACAGCGCGATGCGCACGCGGGCGAGCTGCAGATCGCGCGCGGCCGTCGCCTCGTTGATCTGCGCCTGATCGAGCTGGATCCGCGCGTCGACCAGCTCGAGGTACGTCGAGACGCCCTGGCGGAACCGGACCTGGGCGATCTCGTGCGCGCGCCGCGCGAGCTCGGTCGAGCGGTGACTCGCCGCGTACGCGGCTGCATCGACGGCGAGGTCGGCCGTGCGCTCGCGATCGTCGACGGCGGCGAGCTGCGCAGCCTCGGCGGCGAGCGCTTCGGCGGCGCGCACGTCGGCCCGTGCGCCCGCGATCTGCGCGCTGGTGCGAAATCCGGTGAACAGCGGGAACGCGAGCGTGGCGCCAACCGTCCAGTTGGTGCGCCAGTCGCTGTCGGGCCACACGTCGAACGGATAGTCGACCACGCCGTAGCTGGTGAATGCGCCGATTCGCGGCCAGCGATTGGACTGCGCGACGCCGACCTGCGCGCGCCGGATGTCGACGATGGCCCGCGCGCTCGCCACGCTGACTCGCTCGGCGCCGCTCGGCACCCCGGCGATCGTGCGCGCCAGGTCGCCGAAGTCTTCGCCGGCGAGCTTGGTCGTGAGCTCGACCGCCCGATCGAGCGGAATGCCGAGCTGCTTGCGCAGCCGCACGAGCGCCACGTCGCGCGCCGAGCGAGCCCGCACGAGCTGCGTGCGCTGGTTGTCGCGCGTCACCTCGGAGCGCACGACGTCGAACTCGGGCACCGTGCCCTGGCTGAGCCCGAGCTTGGTCTGCTCGAGCGTCTGCTCGGCGAGCGACAGGCTCGCCTCGGCGATCGCCGCCACCTCGGCGGCCAGCTCGGCGCCGAAGTACGCGTCGGTGACCTCGAGCACGGCTTGCGCTCGGCGGGCACGCTCGTCGAGCTCGGCGGCCCGCTCCGAGCCGCGCGCGCCCGCCACCGACGACGATGTCCGCCCGCCGTCCCAGATCGACTGGTTGACGTCGACCCCGGCGCGCCACGCGTGGGTCGCCGCGAACGGCAGCTGCGAGAGCCCGCCGAGCTGCGACATCCCCATCGCCGCCATCGCCGAGTCCGAGGCGCTGAACAGATCCGAATACTCCGAACGCAGCGTGTCGACGTACGACGCGCTGACATTGATCTGCGGCCACCAGCCCGAACGCGCGACGGTAACGTCGGCGTGCGCGCGCTCGCGCGTGGCCCGTGCGGCCGCGAGCGGCAACGACGCGCGAACCGCGGCGTTCATCGCGTCCTGCACCGAGACCTGCTGCGGCGCGGGCTGCGCGCTCGCGACCTGTGGCGCCGCGGCGCCGAGCGCCGACGCGACAGCAGGCCACATAGCCCGGGCGAGCGAGGCGCGTAACGAAAGCACAGCGGCGAGCCGTGCACGCCGCGCGCCTAAACGTGGTCAACCGGCCAGGAAGCAGTCGCGCATCGGCGCGCAACCGGAAGCCCCGCATGCGCGCTCGTTTTGCCACCGAACGTATCGGGACCCGACATCAGTCGTTCACTGAGGATCGAGTGGCGCGAAGGCGCACGGTGCGCGGCGCGCGGCGGTCCCGAGGCCG
>DATIPJ010001130.1:0-11184 GCA_035472155.1 Kofleriaceae bacterium | reverse complement strand
CCCGATCCGCGGGCATCGCGTGGTTCATCGCCTCGTTGATCCTCGGTATCGTCGGTATCGGCGGTATCGTCGGTATCGGCGTCATCGGCGGTGGCGGTCGCCTCCGTCTCCGCAAGATCCGGAGGCTCGTCGCCGAGGTCGCCTTCGAGGATGTCCCAGCGATCCGCGGCTGCTCCCCCGCCCTCCTCGTCGTCGGTCGCGTCGGGCCGGCGCGCGCCGACCTTGGCCGCGATCGCCTCGAGCATCGGATCGATGCCGCGGCCGTGCGACGCGGAGATCGGGTACGGCGTGCCGAGCCCCAGGGCATGGAACTCGTGGACCAGATCGTCGCGCACGGGGTGGTCGATCTTGTTGACCACCAGGAACAACGGCTTGCCGGTCGCGCGCAGCTGGCTCGCGAGGGCGTGATCGACCGCGGAGAGGCCTGCGCGACCATCGACCACGAGCACCAGCGCATCGGCCTCCCCGATCGCGCGCAGCGCCTGGCGATGGATGCCCGCGCCGATCACATCGCGCGCCGCCTCGGGATCGAGGCCGCCGGTGTCGACCACGCGCATGACCGCGCCGAAGTAGTCGCACTCGCCGTAGCGGCGATCGCGCGTCAGCCCGGGCGTGCCGTGGACCAGCGCCGGCCGTCCGCCGACCAGGCGGTTGAACAGCGTCGACTTGCCGACGTTCGGCCGGCCGACGATCGCGATCAGCGGTGCCATCATGCGCCCTCCCCGCCGGCGCGGTAGCCCAGCCGCCGCAGCTCCGCCTCGCCGCGGCTCCACTCGGTGAGGACCTTGACGAACAGGGACAGGTGCACGGTCTTGCCGAGCGCGGCTCCCACGGCCTGGCGCGCGGCGATCCCGAGCTCGCGGATGCGCGCGCCGGCGCGCCCGACGACGATCGCCTTCTGCGAGTCGCGCTCGACGACGATCACGGCGCCGATCGCCAGCTCGCTCGGCGTCTTCTGGGTCCAGGTCTCGATCTGCACCGCGCAGGCGTAGGGCAGCTCCTTGCCGAGCTGGTGATACAGCTGCTCGCGGATGATCTCCTGCGCGATGAACTGCGGCGAGCGATCGGTCACCATCTCGACCGGAAACAGCGCCGGCCCGAGCGGCAGCCGCGCGGCGATCGCGCGCTCGAGGGCCGCGACGCCGTCGCCGCTCAGCGCCGAGATCGGCACGACCTCGACCCCGGGCGCAAAGCCCGACCAGGCCTCGATCACCGGCAACAGCTCGAGCTTGGCGACCCGGTCGACCTTGTTGAGGCCGATGACGATCGGATGCTTGCGGCTCGCATCGCCCAGCGCGATGACGTCGGCCTCGGCGTGGCGCCCCGGCGTGCGGCCGCGGCGATCCATCGCATCGACGAGCAGCAGCACGACGTCGGCACCCTCCGCGGCCGCGATCGCAGCGTCGCGCATGTAGCGCCGCAGCGGGCCGCGGCCATCCTGCAGGCCCGGCGTATCGACGTACGCGATCTGCGCCCGCGCCGGCTCGCCGGTGTCACTCGCGAGCTCGAACGTGTGCACGCCCAGGATCCGGTCGCGCGTGGTCTGCGGCTTGGCCGACACGGCGACCAGGTGGCGGTCGAGGATGCGGTTCAGCAGCGTCGACTTACCGACGTTGGGCAGCCCGACGATCGCGCAGAACCCTGCACGGATCTCGTCCCTGGCGTTGCCTTCGTCGTCGGACATGCCCCGGCATGTAGCACACCCGGGGCGCGCGCGAGCCCTCGCGGCGCGACTTCCGCCGCGATTCCGCCGCGCTACTTCCAGGACTCGAGCAGCTTCTCGTAGGACATCGTCTCGCCCTTGGGCTTTTCGTTGGCGAGCTTGGCCTTCGGCCCGTTGGGCGCGCCGAGCCACTCCTTGTCCGGCTTCTCGGGGTTGAGCTTCGGCGCGCAGTTCTTCATGCCGGCGCGCTCGAGGCGCGACATCACGTCATCCATCTCCTTGGCCAGCTTGTCCATCGCGGCCTGCGGCGTGAGCGCACCCGTGACCGCCTCGCTGACGTTGGGCCACCAGAGCTGCGCGAGCTTGGGGTAGTCCGGCACGTTGGTGCCGGTTGGCGTCCACAGCTCGCGCGCGCCGCTGCGATAGAACTCGATGAGCCCGCCGTACTTCGGCGCGGCCTTGGTCACCGGCTCGGAGTCGATGTCCGACTTGCGGATCGGCGTCAGGCCGACGAAGAACTTCTTCAGCGAGACCGTCTTCGAGATCGTGAACTGGGCGTACAGCCAGGCGGCCTTGCGGCGATCGAGCGGCGTCGAGCTCAGCATCGTCCACGCGCCGGCGTCCTGGTACCCGAGCTTCATGCCCTTCTCCCAGTACGGACCGTGCGGCGACGGCGCCATGCGCCACTTGGGCGTGCCGTCCTCGTTGACCACCGGCAGGCCCGGCTTGGCGAGCGACGCGGTGAACGCCGAGTACCAGAAGATCTGCTGCGCGATCTGGCCCTGCCCGGGCACCGGGCCGGCCTCGGAGAACGTCATTCCAGCGGCCTCGGGCGGCGCGTATTTCTTGAGCCACTCGATGTACTTGGCGAGCGAGTACACGGCCGCGGGGCTGTTGGCCTCTCCGCCGCGGCTGACCGACGAGCCGACCGGGTGACAGTCCTCGACGCGGATGCCCCACTCGTCGACCGGGATGCCGTTGGGCAGGCCCTTGCTGCCGGTGCCAGCCATCGAGAGCCACGCGTCGGTGAACCGCCAGCCGAGCGAGGGATCCTTCTTGCCGTAGTCCATGTGGCCGTAGACCTTCTTGCCGTCGATCTCCTTGACCACGTTGGTGAAGAAGTCGGCGATATCCTCGTACGCCGACCAGTTGACGGGCACGCCGAGCTCGTAGCCGTACTTGGCCTTGAACTTCTGCTTGAGGTCGTCGCGCTGGAACCAGTCGTAGCGGAACCAGTACAGGTTCGCGAACTGCTGATCCGGCAGCTGGTAGAGCTTGCCGTCCGGCGCGGTGCCGAATTTCTTGCCGATGAAGTCGTCGACATCGAGCGTGGGCAGCGTGACGTCCTTGCCCTCACCGGCCATGAAGTCGGTGAGCGGTATGGCGTTGCCATAGCGGTAGTGCGTGCCGATCAGGTCCGTGTCGTTGACGTACATGTCATAGACGTTCTGGCCCGACTGCATCTGGGTCTGCAGCTTCTCGATGACATCGCCCTCCTGGATGATGTCGTGCGTGACGTTGATGCCGGTCAGCTCGGTGAATGCCTTGGCCAGCGTCTTGGATTCATAGACGTGGGTGTCGATGGTCTCCGAGACGACCTTGATGTCCATGCCGACGAACGGCTTGGCTGCGTCCTGAAACCACTTGAGCTCGGCGACCTGCTGGTCGTGGCTCAGCGTGCTCGGTGCAAATTCCTTGAGCCAGGTCTCGATCGCGGCGCTGCGATCGACGGGCGGCTTGGCCGCGGCCGACGAGCCGCTGCCCGCGGCCGCGCTTCCCGTACTCCCCTCGGTGCCCTCCTGCTTCTTCTTGCCGCAACCGCTCGCCACAAGGACGGCGGTCACGGCGATCATTAAGGCGATGCGCTGCCACTGCCAGCCTGAAAAAGACGTTCTTGTACGCATGTTTTCACCCTTGTCCGGCACGGTTCATGACGGTGTAGAATACGTAACAGAAGAACAGAATGAAGATGAAGTAGATTAGTGAGAATGCGGCAGCCGGCCCGAGATCGAACTGGCCGACAGCAAGGCGAGTCAGGAACTGGCTGAGAAACGTGGTGCTGTTGCCCGGGCCACCGCCGGTGACCACGAACGGCTCGGTGTAGATCATGAAGCTGTCCATGAACCGCAGAAGAACGGCAATCACGAGCACATTCTTGAGCTTGGGCAACTGGATATAGCGAAATACTGACCACGCTGACGCACCGTCAATCGAAGCAGCCTGATAGTAGGCATTAGGAATTGCGCGAAGACCGGAGTAGCAGAGCAGCGCGATCAGCGGAGTCCAGTGCCACACGTCCATCACCAGCACGGTGAGCCAGGCATCGACGCGATCGATCGTGTAGTTGTAGTCGACGCCGAGCGCGGCCAGCGCCGCGCCGCCCATGCCGATGTCGGTGCGGCCGAAGATCTGCCAGATCGTCCCGACCACGTTCCACGGGATGAGCAGCGGCAGCGCGAGCACCACGAGCGATGCCGAGATCGCCCAGCCGCGGCGCGGCATGATGAGGCTGACCCCGAGGCCGAGCGGCAGCTCGATCGCGAGCACCGAGAACGAGAACAGCAGCTGCCGCAGGAACGCCGCATGGAGATCGGGATCGCGCAGCACCTTCCGGAACCACTCGAAGCCGACATAGACCTTGGTGTTGGGCCCCAGGATGTCCTGCACCGAGTAGTTGACCACCGTCATCAGCGGCACGATCGCGCTGAACGCGACCAGCAAGGTCATCGGCAGGATCAGCAGCCATGCGCGGTTGTTGCGCGTCTTGTCGATCATGGCGCGCCCTCCCCGACCGGGCCGACCACGATACGGCTGTCGCGATAGACACAGAGATGCTCGGGCGGGAATCGCACGCGCAGCGTCGCGCCCACGGTGATCGCGGGGCTCGCGGCACCGGAGCCCGGCGTACCGAGCGCGACGCGGATCTTGAGGCGGCGACCGTGCGGCGGCTCGACATCCGCCTCGCGCGCCTCTGCCGTGCGCTGCGCATCGTCCGCGGGCGGCGGCTTTCCGCGGGCGCCGACCAGCGACGCCGTCACGATCCGAAACCGGCCATGGTCCTCGACCGCCAAGACCACCACCGGCAGTGCGCCGGCATCGCCTGCAGTGCCATCACCGGTGCGCGCCGTGCCCTCGCCGGCGCTGGCCAGCACCTCGATGTGCTCCGGGCGAATGCCGATCTCGATCGCGTTGCCGGCCATGCTCGCGTCGATGCCGGGCGGCAATGCGATGTCGTGCCCGGCGATCCGTGCCCGCGCGCGCTCGCCATCGCGCACGATCTCGCACGACAGGATATTCATCCCGGGCGAGCCGATGAAGTAGCCGACGTAGGTGTGCGCGGGGCGGCGGAACAGATCCTCGGGCGTGCCGCGCTGCAGGACCTGGCCGTGCTGCATCACGACGACCTCGTCGGCGAACGTCAGCGCCTCGGTCTGATCGTGGGTCACGTAGATCAGCGTGTGGCGGAACTGCTTGTGGATCTCCTTGAGCTTGCGGCGCAGGAGCCACTTGCGGTGCGGATCGATCACGGTGAGCGGCTCGTCGAACAGGATCGCCGCGACGTCCTCGCGCACGAGGCCGCGGCCGAGCGCGAGGATCTGCTTCTGGTCGGCCGAGATGCGCGTCGCGCGGCTCGGCAGGAGCTGCGTCAGCTCGAGGATCTCGGCGATCCGGCGCACGCGGCGGTCGATCTCGTCGGGGGCGAGGCCGCGGTTGCGGAGCGGGAACGCGAGGTTCTGATAGACCGTCATCGTGTCGTAGATGACGGGGAACTGGAACACCTGGGCGATGTTGCGCTCACGGCTCGACAGCTCGGTGACGTCCTTGCCGCCGTAGAGCACGCGGCCGCGCGTGGGCTGGAGCAGGCCCGAGATGATGCCGAGCAGCGTGGTCTTGCCGCAGCCGCTCGGGCCGAGCAACGCGTACGCGCCGCCGTCGCGCCAGCGCAGCTCGACGTCGCGCAGCGCCCACGCGGGTCGCTTGCCGCGCACGGGCTCGTCGGCGGCACCGCGACGGGCCTCGTAGCTGTGGGCGATCGATTCGAGGATGATCTCGGCCATGCGCGTTCCTAGGTGCTCGCCGGGCCGGCCGGGCGGGCCGCGCTGCTGGAGGTGGGCGCGGCCGCGACCGCGCTGCGCGTGCTCGCATGATACGAAGCGACCAGCCGCTGGTCGCCATCGCGTTCGAAGGCGAGCAGCCGGTCGGGATCGACGTAGAACGTGAGCTGGTCGTCGAGCTGATGGTGGAACACGCCGTCGCGCTGCACGATGTAGAGGACGCCCTGGTCGATCCCGCGCAGGTAGACGAAGGTCTCCGAGCCGCTGATCTCGCTCAGCTCGACGCGCGCGCGCACCGCGACGCCCTCGGGGGCACCGCCGATGCGGCAGTCGCTCGCACGGATGCCGAAGCAGTACGGCCCATCCGCGAGCCCCGCGAGGTGCGCGCCCGAAGCGACCGGGCCCGGCGCGTTCGCTGCGCCCGATGCGTGGGCGCCCGCCGGCGCAACGGTGATTCGCAGCTCGCCGGCGATCTCGATCGCGCCGTCCTTGACCACGCCGTCGAACAGGTTCATCGGCGGGTCGCTGACCACGCGCGCGGCGGTGACCGACGCCGGCCGGTGATAGACCTCGAGCGCCGGGGCGTGCTGCAGCACGCGGCCCTGGTGCATCAGGATCGTGTTGCCGCCGAGCGAGAGCGCCTCGGCCGGATCGGTGCTGGCGTAGACCACGGTCGCGGGCTTGCCGGCCGAGCCGTGCGATTCCACAGCGCCGAGCAGCGCGCGCAGCTCGTCGCGCAGGTCCTCGCGCAGCTTGTAGTCGAGGTTGACCAGCGGCTCGTCGAGCAGGACGATCTCGGCGCCCTTGGCGAGCGCGCGCGCGATCGCGACGCGCTGCTGCTGCCCGCCCGACAGCTCGCCCGGCAGGCGGTCGAGCAGCTCCTCGATGCGCAGCATGCGCGCGAGCTCGCGCACGCGGGGCTCGTGATCGCGCACGCCGCGCAGCCGGAGCGGCGACGCGATGTTCTCGCGCACGCTGAGCGATGGATAGTTGATGAACTGCTGATAGACCAGCGCGACCGAGCGCTCGCGCGCCAGCTTGCGCGTGATGTCGGCGCCGCCCTGGCGGATCGCACCGGCGGTCGGCCGGTCGAGTCCGGCGATCATGCGCAGAAGGCTGGTCTTGCCGGCGCCGGTGTGGCCGAGCACGACGTTGATCGTCCCGGGCTCGAGCGTGAGATCGATGTCGATCAGGTGGCGCTCGCCGCCCACCGTCTTCGAGACGTTCTCGAGCGAGAGCGCCACGCTAGCCCCACCGCCCGAGGACGGCCATCGCGGCGAGCGAGATCGCGAGCGCGTACCACGGGCTCGCCGCGGTCAGTCCGAGCCACGCCATGTGAATGAACGCGGTGGCGAGCAGGCCGATGAAGAACCGGTCGCCGCGCGTGGTCGGCATCGGCAGGAAGCCGCGGCGCTCCACCGTCGGCGACACGCGCTCCCAGATCGTGAGCGCGATGATCGCGCCGATGATCAGCGAGAACAGCACCGCCGTCTGCGTGGTCCACGACATCCAGCGCATCACACCCTCCCCAGTGCGAAACCTTTGGCGATGTGGTTGCGCACGAACCAGATCGCGAGCGCGCCCGGCACCAGCGTGAGCACACCGGCGGCGGCGAGCACGCCCCAGTCCATGCCCGCCGCGCTGACCGTGCGGGTCATCGTCGCCGCGATCGGCTTGGCGTTCGTGGCGGTCAGCGTGCGCGCCAGCAGCAGCTCGACCCAGCTGAACATGAAGCAGAAGAACGCCGCCATGCCGACGCCCGCGCGGATCAGCGGCAGGAAGATCTTCACGAAGAACGCCGGGAACCGGTAGCCATCCATGTAGGCCATCTCGTCGATCTCGCGCGGGACCGCCGACATGAAGCCCTCGAGGATCCACACCGCGAGCGGGACGTTGAACAGGGTGTGGGCGAGCGCGACCGCGATGTGGGTGTCGAACAGTCCGACGCTGCAGTACAGCTGGCAGAACGGCAAGAGGAACACCGCGGGCGGCGACATCCGGTTGGACAGCAGCCAGAAGAACAGGTGCTTGTCGCCGACGAACTGGTAGCGCGAGAACGCGTACGCCGCGGGCAGCGCCACCGCGAGCGACAGCGCGGTGTTCATGACCACGTACTCCAGCGAGTTGACGTAGCCCATGTACCACGACCGATCGGTGACGATCGTCAGGTAGTTCGCCAGCGTGGGGTGGCGCGGGTACAGGCTCAGCTCGCCGAGGATCTCCTCGTTGGTCTTGAGCGACATCACGATCAGCCAGTAGATCGGGATGACGAGGAACGCGACATAGACCCCGAGCGCGATACGGCGTTTGAGCTGGGACATGCGCTGAGATCCTCGCGGCATGAATCATCGCCAGGCGGCGCGCTCGCGCGCAAGCGAGCATCGAAGTCTTTGCCGGCTGAACGCACCGCACAGACGATCACCGAGATATGACTTGCTGCCACCGCCGCGCTGGGCTTGCTCGCAGCGGCGCGCTGGTTAGCTTGGCCGGATGTCTGCAGCCCCGCTCGACGATGAACCCCTCTGGCAGGCCTTCTGCGACCGCACGCTCGGCCATGCCGAGTGGACCCACACCGCCCATCTCCGGGTGGCGTGGCTTCACCTCGCCCGCTACCCGCTGGACGAAGCACACCTGCGCATGCGTGTCGGGATCATCCGGCTCAACGCCGCCCATGAGCTGGTGGAGACCGAGGTGCGCGGCTACCACGAGACCCTGACCCGGGTCTGGCTCGTGCTCGTGCGCGATGCGCGCCGCCGGACGCGGGCCGCCGACTCGGCGAGCTTCGTGGCGACCCCGGGGCTCGAGCGCGACGCGCCGCTGCGCTACTACAGCCGCGAGCGGCTATTCTCGGTCGCGGCGCGCGCGATGTTCCTGGCGCCCGACCTCGCCGAGCTGCCCGGGTAGTTTCGCTACGCGGCGGTCAGGGCGACCCAGGGGTGGGTCGGGCCCTCGCTGGTGCGCAGCGCGTGGTGCAGCCAGCGCCGGCGCGCCAGGTCCAGGCGCGGCAGCGCGGCTGCGAGGTCGGCCTCGTCCTTGGGCTGGCGATGGCGCGCCTTGAACAGCAGCTGGACGTGCGGCGAGACGTACGACGGGCTGCCGATCGTGATCGCCTCGTCGATGCGCAGTCGCACGCGCGGATTGCGCCGGAATACCCAGTCGCCGTCGTCGATCTCGGTCATCACCAGATCGAAGCGCCAGTAGTGATCGCCCGGGCGCCGGCACCAGATGTTGTTCTCGCCGGTGTCGAGCCGCTCGCCGCGCCAGGGCGTCAGCTTGCCGCTCGCCGCAACGTGGCAGTCCCAGCCCTGCAGACACAGCGTCTCGAACACCAGGCGAAGCTCGTGGCGCGCGACGGCGATGTCGAGGTCGTGGTGGCGGCGCGTCTGCGCGTCGAGGAACATGTCGATCGCCCAGCCACCGCCGACCGCCCACCAGAACGGCACGCGCTCGAACAGCTGGGCAGCGTCGGACGGCGCGATCGGATCCCACGGACCGAGCCGATCCTTGGCTTCGGCCACGGCGTGCATCCACGACAGCCGCGAGAGCTGCTCGTCGTCCACCGCAGCATCATCGGTGGTCGACCGCCAAAAACTGGTGCGACGTGCTGACAGTGACTAGCGTCCAGTCATGGCCCACATCGCGCTCGGCGTCGCGCTCTGCGCACTGGTTGCGACCGCGCTGCCATCGCCCGGGCTGTTCGTGGCGATCGGTCTCGGCATCGCCGCGATCGGAACCGGTTGGCTCGGTTACCGTCGCCCGGGCGCGCCGGGCTTCGGTCGGCTCGCCGGCGCCGCTGCGATCACCGTCGGCGCCATGGGTTGCGCGCTCGGAATGGTGCGCGCAGCGCTCGTGCTCGCCGCGATCGACCGCCTTGACCACCTGTTCGGCTGACCAGCGGTCGACGCCGCCGCTCAAGGCCCGCGGAGGAGCAGCCAGCCGGCCAGCGTGCCGAGGCCGCCGAGCAGCACCACGAGCAGCGCGATGCCGCGCGCGAGCTTCCAGCGGTCGACCGATGCGAGGATCTCGCGCAGCTCCATCGTGCGGCGGTCGGCGAGCCCGAGCTCGACATCGATCGCATCGACCGGCGCGAGCTGACTGGCGAGGTCGTCGGGGCGATCGACGCACAGTCGCTCGCCGAGCTGGAACAGCACCTTGTCGCGCGCGGCTTCGGCGTCGGCTGCGGCGCGGTCGACCACCTTGCGCTTGGCGCCGATCGCCGCGAGCAGCTCCTCGACGCGACGCTGGTCGTCCTGCTCGGCCGCTTCGGCCTCGCTGCGCTTGCGCTGCGCGTCGGTCCGCTTGGCCTCGAGCGCCGCGATCCGCGGGGACAGCGCGTCGAGCTCGGCCGCCAGCGCCGGCTCGTCGCCCTGGATCGCCTTGCGATCGGCGCGCAGCGTGGCCAGCTCGGCCTGGACCTGCGCGCGATCGAGCTTGCGGCCCTTGACCGACGTCAGCGACGCTTCGGTCGCGGCGATCTTCTCGTCGATCCGGCGCAGCGATTCGTGCATGTCGGCCGCGCGCTTCTTGAGCTGGGCGACCTCCTTCTCGAGCGGCTCGAGCCGCTTGCCGAACACCGCCACGTCGCTGTCGAGCGCGGCCAGCTCGCTGACGTAGCTCTCCGCCTTGGCCGCGCGGTCGCGGCGCACGCGCGTCAGCTCCGAATCCGCCGCCACGACATGGCCCGCGTGCTGCGAGCGCTCGTCCTCGATGGTCGCCAGCTGCTCGCGCGCCGGCCCGAGCGCCGGATGATCGAACACGCCTGCGTCGGTGGCGCCGCGCGGCCCCGACGCCAGGAACTCGGGCATCGCGACGGCCGTGCGCCCGAGCGTCGTGAGGTGATGCCGCCGCGACTGTTGCCGCGTGGCTTGCTTGGCCGTGATCTCGGCGAGCTCGCGGCGCGCCGCGCGCTTCCCGAGCACCACGGTGGCAACGTAGCGCACGTCGCCGACGACGCCGCGCCGCCGCGGCAGCGACGCCGAGCTGCGCAAGGTCCCCGCGGGCGCGTGCCCGCTCGCTGCGAGCGACGTCGCCGTCTTGTCGCCGCGCTGGTCGCCTTCGGTTGGATCCGCGCGCTCGAATTGCCCGGTCGACGACGCCGACGGATCGCGCGCGTCGGTCGCCGTGGAATCGGCGCGCACCTCGGTCGCCGTCGGATCGTCGCGCTCCTCGGTGGCCGTCGGATCGACACGCAGGTCGGTCGCGTCCGGCCGCGCCGTGGTCAGTGGCTCCGCGAGCCCGAGCAGCGCGCTCGCCGCGTCGCGGACGATCGTCGCCTGCGCGTGCGCGATGCGCAGCTTGTCCTGCTCGAACACGGTCTCGGCATGGTCGAACTCGCCGACCGGCACCGCGAGCCCGACCCCGCTCTCGTCGAAGCCCGCCGGGTTCGCCGACGGCGGCGTGGCCGCGAGCGGCGTGGCCGGCGATGGTGCAGTCGGGGCGGGCGCGACCACGGGCGGGGCGACCACG
>DATIPJ010001129.1:0-11629 GCA_035472155.1 Kofleriaceae bacterium | reverse complement strand
GCGCGGCCCGCTCCTTCTACGAAGCCCATGGCTTCGAGGTCCGGCCCATCGACGTCAGCTCGATCTACCGCCTCAACGGCTCCCTCGGCTGCCTGGTCAACGTCCTCGCGCGTTCGCCCTGATCGCGACCGCGTGCGCGCTCAGCGAGCCCGGGCCTGCTCGTGGCCGGCGTTGAAAGCGCCGGTGTACGCCTCGCCCAGGCCGACGACGTTGGCGGTGTGGCCGCGCATGCCGTGGAAGAGAGCGCAGTCGACCTCGATCGCGTCGTCCTGGCAGATGCGGAAGTCGGGGCGGAGCTGGAGCTCGGCGGGCGATTGCTTGCCGATCGGCTCGGTCAGCGTGCCGTTGTCGCAGCATCGCCAGCCGTCGTGGCAGCCGGTGTGGTCGACGAGCTGCAGGAGAGCGTTGCTGCATGCGCGCGCGCCGCCGGAAGGCCGCGTGCCGGGCCTGCAGCGGGACATTTCGTCCGCCGCGCGACGCCGCCGCGCGACAGGACCAGGAAGCTCTGCTCAGAGCAAGACGCCGCCCGAGGAGACGCCGGCATCGGGTGCGAGAGGGGCCTCGGGCGTGACAGCGGGATCGATGGGAAGGGCAGTGCCGGGTGGCGCGCCCGGGCGATCGGGGCTTGCGGGTGTCGCCGGCGAGGCCGACGTTGGCGCTCCGGGTGACGTGGTGCTGGTGGCACCCGGGGTGCCCGCGAGGCCGGCGGGGCCGCCGGGGCCGCCGGGGCCGGCCGGGCCGGTGGTGAGCTGCTGCGTCAGCTTGCGGACGTGGTTGGCCCACGCAGCCGCATCGGTCATGTGGCGCGGATGTTGTTCGGCGGCGCTCTCGAATTGCTTGGCGGCCTCGCCGAGGGCGTTGGCCGCGTCGCGCAGCTTGGCCGATGCGCGCCAGTAGGTGACGTCGCCGAGGAGGCGCTCGATGTCGTGGCGCTTCTCGTTGCGCTCGGCCGCGAGCTTGTCGGTCTCGTGCTCGGGCGGCCGGGTGAGCAGGAGCGCTTGCTTGAGGAGGCCCTCGGCCTCGTCGAGGCGAGTGACCTCGCGCGCCGTGAGAAGCGCAGTGGCCTGGTCGAGGACCATCGCGAGATAGAGGCGCTCGAGATCGCGCAGGTCGTCGGTTTCGCGCGGCTGGCAGCGCGTCTCGGCGGCGATCTTGAGCGGTCGCCACGGCTCGCCGTCGAGGGCGCGCATGCCCCACGGCGGGAAGCTGCGGCCCTGCTGCGGGACGGCCCGCTCGGCCTCGCAGGCCAGGAGGTAGCGATCGCTGTTGATGCGTCCGAGGACGGTCACGGCGGCGATCGCGAGCCCGCCGACGAGCGCAAGCGCTGCGACGGTGATCGTTCGCCGGTTGCGCGCCGATCGCGGATCGTCATCGTCGTCATCGTCGCTCGACGAGTGCGGCCTGTGCTTGTGGGAGGTCTCGGACAGCGGAGTCGCTCCGACCGCCGCGCGCAGGTCGTTCTCATGGTACGTCGGCGGTAACAGCGGATCGTCCGTCGCGACGGTGGTCGGCGGACTCGAGGTCGCCGTCGGGGAAATCGATGGCGATGGGAATGAGGTCGAGGTCGGGGAAATCGATGGCGATGGTGATGGGGACGAGGTCGGAGTCGGTGGAATCGATGGGGATGAGGTGGAGATCGCCGTCGGGGAAATCGATGGTGATGGGGACGAGGTCAGGGTCGGTGGAATCGATGGCGCTGGTGGCGATGGCGGTACGAAGGCTGGGAAAGATGGACCGGCGACGCGACGCGGTGGCGGATCGATGGGCATCGGCGGGTCGATGGGCATCGGCGGGTCGATAGACTTCGGCGGGTCGATAGGCTTCGGCGGATCGATGTGCTTGGGGGGTGCAGCGGCGGCTGCGGGTCGCGCGGGGGGCACGTCGTCCCAGCCGGCGTCGGAGGCGGGGGTCAGCAGCGGATCATCTTTCAGGTCGGATGGCGGTGGCTTGCCGCCGCCGCTGCCGTGGCTGCCGCCGTCGCTGGCGGTCATGGCGCGACCTCGACGCGGTTGCGGCCGCGGTCCTTGGCGCGGAAGAGGGCGCCCTCGGCGCGCTCGATGAGGTCGGGCATCTTTTCGCCCGAGCGCCACTGGGCGACGCCGACCGAGACGCGCAGGATGAGGGCGAGCCCGTCGCCGACCTCGAAGGCGCGCTCGGAGACGCGCTGGCGCATGCGCTCGCCGACTTCCCACGCGCGCCCGGCGTCGGCCTTGGGGAGAACGGCGAGGAACTCTTCGCCCGCGTAGCGCACGAGGGCGTCGCCCGCGCGGATGGCGCCGCGCAGCCGCCGCGCGACCTCGGCGAGAATACCGTCGGCGATGGTCGGGCCGTGGTGGTCGTTGACGGTGCGGAAGTGGTCGATGTCGACCATGGCGACCGAGAGGACGCGGTCGCGCTCGGTGGCGGTCTCGATCTCTTGCGGCAGGCGCTGCAGGAGGAACTCGCGGTTGTACGCACCGGTGAGCGGGTCGGTGACGGCGACGCGGTGGCGCCGCACGTTCTCGATGTCGAGCGCGATGGTGGTGGCGATGAAGCGCAGCGCCTCGAGGTGGTTGCCGTTGAAGGCGTCGCGCGTCGGGCTCGTGGCGACGACGACGCCCACGCGCTCGCCGCGCGCGATGAGCGGAACGCAGACCATGGAGGCGATCGCGCGCTGGCCGGGGAGGGCGATGAACCGCGGGTCGCTGGCGGCGTCGTGGATGAGGGCCGGGCGGCCGTGCTCGACGACCCAGCCCGCGACGCCCTCGCCGACGCGGAACGACAACGACTTTTCCCGGGGGAACCCGGGGGCAGAGCTCCCGGGTGTGCGCAGGCCGTAGGCGGCCTTGGCGAGCAGGCGCTTGCGATCGGCGTCGAGCAGCATGACCGCGCATGCGGCGCCGCCGACGAGGGGCGCGAGGAGCTCGGCGGTCCGGGAGAGCAGGATGCCCGGATCGAGCTCGGCGCCGACCAGTTTGCCGATCTCGAACAGCGCGGCCGATAGGCTGGGCTGCTGCTCGGCGGTCATGAGCCTTTCACGTACCCGATGAACGGTAGATTGCGGTACTGCTGCGCGATGTCGAGGCCGTAGCCGACGACGAACTTGTTGGCGATGGTGAAGCCGAGGTAGTCGATGTGGATCGTGCGCTCGGCGCGCTCGGGCTTGTGGAGCAGCGAGCACAGCTTGATGCTGGCCGGGCGGCGCGTGGCCAGGTTCTCGAGGAGATAGTGGACCGTGTGCCCGGTATCGACGATGTCCTCGACGACGATGACGTGCCTGCCCTCGATGGGGCGCGAGAGGTCCTGGGTGATCTGGACCACGCCCGACGAGCGAGTCGAGTCGCCGTACGAGGAGATGCCGATGAACTCGACGACGATCGGCAGCGCGATGTGACGCACCAGGTCGGCCAGGAAGATCACCGAGCCCTTGAGCACCCCGATCACGACGACGTCGGCGCTCTGGGTCAGAGGTGCGTAGTCGGCTGTGATCTGCGCACCCAGCTCCGCGATGCGGCCGGCGATGGCGGCGGCGGAGATAAGCTCCACGAACGGGTCCGTCGAACGATTCCATCCCGGCGGCGAGACCATGTCCCGAATGTATCCCAAGCACGCTACAATTGGACCGAATGGCCGGACTGGGTCTCGATCTCGATCCGCAGCTGGGCGCGCTGCTGGGCGAGACTTCAACCGAGATCGACGTTGCGAGGAAGAACCGCGTGTTCTGCAACCGCAACCTGCGCATGGACACGATCGAGATGATCGGGTTCGACATGGACTACACGCTCGCGCTGTACCACCAGGACCGGCTCGAGCAGCTCTCGATGGAGCTGACGCTGCAGAAGCTCGTCGACAAGCACGGCTACCCCGCGGACATCCGTAACCTGTCGTACGATCCCAGGTGGGCGATCCGCGGCCTCGTCGTCGACAAGAAGCACGGCAACGTGTTCAAGATGGACCGCCACGCATACGTCGGCAGGTGCTACCACGGGTTCCGCGAGCTCACGCACGACGAGCGCAAGGCGACGTACCGCAACGACAAGATCAATCTGTCGAGCGATCGCTACGAGTGGATCGACACGCTGTTCGCGCTGCCCGAGGCGGTGATGTACACCACCCTGGTCGACTGGGCGGACCGCACGACGGGCACGGTCGACTACGACAAGCTGTTCACCGACATCCGCACGGCGATCGACGAGGCGCACCGCGACGACACGCTGAAGAGCGTGATCAAGGGCGACCTGGCCTCGTTCATCGTGAAGGACCCGCTGCTCGGCGAGACGCTGCACAAGTTCCGCAGCTCGGGCAAGAAGCTGTTCCTGCTCACCAACTCGCTCTACGACTACACGACGGTGGTGATGAGCTACCTGCTCGACGGCGAGCGCAAGGCGTATCCGTCGTGGCGCAACTACTTCGACATCGTGATGGTCGGCGCGGGCAAGCCGGCGTTCTTCAACGAGCTGCGGCCGTTCGTGCACATCGCAAGCCCCGGCTCTGCCGGGGCGCGCAGCACTCCCGGAGGGAGTGCGGAGTCCATCGACGGTGCGACCGGGGCGCCGCTGTCGAACGGCAACGGCGAGTCGATCAAGCACCTGTCGCGCGACAAGGTCTATCAGGCGGGCAACGTGGTGGCGTTCGAGCAGCTGACCGGCGTCAAGGGCGAGCAGGTGCTGTACATCGGCGACCACATCTACGGCGACATCCTGCGGCTGCGCAAGCAGCACATGTGGCGCACCGCGATGGTGCTGCAGGAGCTCGAGCGCGAGATCGCGGTGAGCGACCGGCTCGAGGCGCAGATCAAGGACCTCGACCTGCTCGACCGCCGGCACCGGAACCTCGAGTCGGAGATCGATTACCAGTCGCTGCGGCTCAAGAAGATCCAGCGGCTGCTCGACGACGCGGCGACGGGGCAGCCGCTGCGGGCCCGGCTCGAGGAGCAGCGCAAGCTGACCCGGCTCTCGCTCGATTCGCTGCGCGACCGGGCGGGGCTGATGGACGCCGAGGTCGACTCGCTCGATGCGCGCATCGACCGCGCGTACAACTCGCACTGGGGCTCGTGCCTGCGCGAGGGCAACGAGAACTCGCGGTTCGGCGAGCAGGTCAACGACTACGCCGACCTCTACACGTCGCGGGTGTCGAACTTCGGACCGTACTCGCCGCTGCGCTACTTCCGCGCGCCGCGCCGGCCGATGCCGCACGAGATCTGATGGCCGCGGATCCGCGCGACGACTTCTCCGCGTTCGCCGGCGCCGAGCACATGCTGTTCCAGCTGCGCGACCCGTACCGGATGATCCGCGAGGAGGTCGAGGCGGCCCTGCGCGGGCAGGTGAGCGACACCGAGGTGACGGCGATCGCGTGTGGCGAGCACCCGAAGTTCCTCACGCTCGGGCGCAAGACCGACGACGGCACCAGGGTCATCGTGAGCCACTTCGGGTTCTGCGTGCGCGCGCAGATCGCACTGACGTACGACGCCGGGGCCAGGCGCGAGGAGCTGGCCGCTGCGCTGACGTTCCTGTTCGGGCGCATCGACGAGCCCGGCCGCGAGACGCAGCGCGTGTTTCTCGACGTGCACGGCGACGCCGAGCAGGCGTACACCGACGAGGGCTTCCAGGCGCGGTTCGTGGCGTTTCGCAGCGAGACGTGAAGCGGGTGCAGCGCGGAGCGTCGCGCACCGACGCAGCCCGCGAAGCAGCGAGTCGCTGAACGGGCGGCGTCGACGGTGAGGGGCGCCATGCGACATATCGCGACACCCGCGACGTCGAGGGAATCGCGAGGGCCGAGCCGCTCCCGAGGGGCGCGTTGGTGCTATCTAGTGGCCAGCTGCGCCATGAGAGTCCAGACGCTGTATATCTCTATCCTTTGCGCTGCCTTCGGATGCAATAGCTCGCCGGCTGCTCAGCAGCCGCCGCAGCGTCCGCCGCCCGAGGTCGGTGTGGTCACCCTGACGACCGAGTCCGTCACGTTACAGAACGAGCTGGCCGGGCGAACGGCGGCATCGCTGTCGTCGGAGGTGCGGCCGCAGGTGTCGGGGCTCGTCAAGGCGCGCACGTTCGAGGAAGGTGCCAAGGTCAAGGCCGGCCAGGTGCTCTACGAGATCGACGCATCGATGTATCGAGCGGCGTTCGAGGAGGCCAGGGCCAGCGTCGTGAGCGCGAAGGCGACGCTCGAGTCGGCCAAGCTCAGGGACGAGCGGTTCGCCGCGCTGGCTAAGATCGAGGGCGTATCGAAGCAGGAGGCCGAGGACGCGCGCGCGGCGTACCAGCTGGCGACGGCGGGGGTCTCGCAGAAGCAGGCCTCGCTGGAGATCGCGCGGCTCAACCTCGATCACACGGCGATCAAGGCGCCGATCAGCGGACGGATCGGCAAGTCGTCGGTGACCGCGGGGGCGCTGGTGACGGCGAACCAGCCCCAGCCGCTGGCGACGATCCGCTCGCTCGATCCGATCTACGTCGATCTCACCGAGTCGAGCGAGGCGCGGCTCCGGCTGCGCGCGCAGCTCGGCGCGGGCAAGCTGCAGGCGGGCTCGACGAAGGTCAAGCTGAAGCTGGGCGATGGCTCGCTGTACGACAAGGAGGGCACGCTCGAGTTCGCCGAGGTCGCGGTCGACGAGGCGACCGGCGCGGTGACCCTGCGCGCGACGTTCCCCAACCCCGACGACACGCTGCTGCCGGGCATGTACGTGCGCGCGGTGCTCGACGAGGCGGTCGCGACCACGGCGATCCTGGCGCCGCAGCAGGGCATCACGCGCGATCCCAAGGGCAACGCCACGGCCATGGTGGTCGGTGCGGGCGACAAGGTCGAGGTGCGCACGCTGGTGGCCGACCGCGCGATCGGCGATCGCTGGCTGGTCACGAGCGGGCTCAATGCCGGTGACAAGCTGATCGTCGAGGGGCTCAACAAGATCGGGCCGGGCATGCCGGTCAAGCCAGCCGAGTTCAAGCCGCCCGGACCCGCGGCACCGGGCGCGCCGGCACCGGGCGCACCGGGCGCAGCGGCGCCGGCCGCGGGGGCAGGCTCGGGGAGCGCCGCGGCCAAGCCTGCGGCAGGCGGAGGGCACTAGCCATGCTGGCGAGGTTCTTCGCCAACCGGCCGGTGTTCGCGAGCGTGATCTCGATCGTGATCATGCTGGCGGGCGTCGCGTCGATCCTGGCGCTTCCGGTCGCGCAGTATCCCGACGTCGCGCTGCCCAGCGTCAACATCGGCGCGAGCTACCCGGGCGCATCGGCCGAGACGGTCGAGAACAGCGTCACCCAGGTGCTCGAGCAGCAGCTCACCGGCATCGATGGCCTGCTGTACTTCTCGAGCTCGTCGAGCTCGTCGGGCCGCGCGGGCATCAACGTCACCTTCCAGCAGGGCACCAACGCCGACACCGCGCAGGTCCAGGTCCAGAACAAGGTCCAGCAGGCGCTGCCGCGACTGCCACCCGCCGTGCAGCAGCAGGGCCTGGTGGTCACCAAGTCGCAGAGCAACTTCCTCATGATCGTGGCGGTCTATGATCGCGCCGACAAGTCGAGCCAGGGCGACATCTCCGACTACCTGGCGAGCACGATGCAGGACCCGATCGCGCGCGTGAATGGCGTCGGCGGCATCCAGGTGTTCGGCGGCAGCTACGCGATGCGGATCTGGCTCGATCCGACCAAGCTCCTGTCGTACAGCCTGATGCCGGACGACGCGATCAATGCGATCTCGGCGCAGAACGTCCAGGTCTCGGCGGGCAAGATCGGCCAGCAGCCGGCGCCCGAGGGCCAGCAGCTCAACGCCACCGTGACGGCGCAGTCCAAGCTGCGCACCGCCGACGAGTTCCGCGACATCATCCTCAAGTACGACCCGAGCGGCGCCACGGTGAAGCTCGGCGACGTCGCGCGCGTCGAGCTCGGCAGTGAGTCCTACGACGTCTCGGCGCGCTTCAATGGCCACCCATCGTCGGGCCTTGCGATCCAGCTCGCTCCGGGCGCCAACGCCATGGCGGTCGCCGGGGCGGTCAAGGAGGCGGTCGCGCAGCTCGAGCGCACCATGCCCTCGGGCTGGTCGGTGGCGTTTCCCTTCGACAGCACCAAGTTCATCCGGCTGTCGATCTACGAGGTGGTGAAGACGCTGATCGAGGCGATCGTCCTGGTCGTCATCGTGATGTTCGTGTTCCTGCAGAGCTGGCGCGCCACGCTGATCCCGGTGATCGCGGTGCCGGTGGTGTTGCTCGGCACGTTCTGCGTGCTGCGCATACTCGGGTACTCGATCAACACCTTGACCATGTTCGCGATGGTGTTATCGATCGGCCTGCTGGTCGACGACGCCATCGTCGTGGTCGAGAACGTCGAGCGCTTGATGCGCGAGGAGAAGCTGTCGCCGCTCGACGCGACGGTCCGCTCGATGAAGGAGATCACGAGCGCGCTGATCGGCATCGCGACCGTGCTGTCGGCGGTGTTCCTGCCGATGGCGTTCTTCACCGGATCGACCGGCGTCATCTATCGCCAGTTCTCGGTGACGATCGTCGCCTCGATGTTGTTATCGGTGCTGGTCGCGCTGACCGTGACACCGGCGATGTGCGCGTCGCTCCTGCGCGGCACGGCGCACCACGTGGCCCCGCGCCGCGGCGCGTTCGGCTGGTTCAACCGCGGATTCGACAGCACGGCGCGCGGCTACTCGCGGGGGGTGGCGCGGATGCTGCGCGGGCCGTTCAAGTGGCTGGTGCCGTATGCCGCGATCGTCGCGGCGATGGCGTGGCTGCTGCTGCGGCTGCCGAGCGGCTTCTTGCCGACCGAGGACCAGGGCACCGGACTGGCGATCTGGACCTTGCCCTCGGGCGCGTCGCTGCCGCGTACCAAGGAGGTCGCCAAGACGGTCGAACGGTACTTCCTCGACACCGAGAAGGCCAACGTCTCCGGGATGTTCACCGTGGCGGGGTTCAGCTTCATCGGCGTGGGCCAGAACGCGGGCATGGCGTTCATCGAGTTCAAGGACTGGGACGAGCGGCCGGGCAAGGACCGCACGTCGGCGGCGATCTCGAACCGCGCGATCGGCATGCTGTCGGTCGTGCGCGACGCGCAGATCTTCGCGCTCATCCCGCCGGCGATCCAGGGCATCGGTCAGTCGCAGGGCTTCGATTTCCAGCTCCAGGCGACGGCGGGCACCGATCGCGCGGGGCTGGCGCGCGCGCGCGATCAGCTGATCGGCGACGCCGCGAAGGACCCCAAGCTCCTCGCGGTGCGGCGCGGCGACCTGCCCGAGACGCCGCAGCTCAAGGTCGACATCGATCAGGCCAAGGCGTTCGCGCACGGCGTGTCGGCGAACGACATCGCGGACACGCTCGGCGCCGCGTGGGGCGGCGTGTATGTCAACGACTTCATCGACCGCGGGCGCGTCAAGCGCGTGTTCGTGCAGGGCGACGCGCCGTTTCGCAGCAAGCCCGAGGACCTCGATGCCTGGTACGTGCGCGGCCGGAGCGGCAGCATGACGCCGTTCAGCGCGTTCGCGACCACGCGGTGGACGTTCGGCGCCGAGTCGCTGTCGCGGTTCAACGGGCTCGCCGCGTACAACATCCAGGGCCAGGGCGCGCCGGGCGTGAGCTCGGGCGAGGCGATGGACGAGGTCGAGCGGATCGCCAACAACGTGCCGGGGACGACGTACGCGTGGAGCGGGCTGTCGTACCAGGAGCGTCTGGCGAGCGGACAGACGCTGTCGCTGTACCTGATCTCGCTGCTGGTGATCTTTCTGTGTCTGGCGGCGCTCTACGAGAGCTGGTCGGTGCCGTTCTCGGTGCTGCTGGTGATCCCGCTCGGCATCGTCGGTGCGGTGCTCGCCGCGACGCTGCGCGGGCTCGAGAACGACGTGTACTTCCGCGTCGCGCTGTTGACGACGATGGGCCTGGCCTCGAAGAACGCGATCCTGATCGTCGAGTTCGCCGAGGCGGCGTACCATCGCGGGGCGAGCCTGGTCGACGCCGCGGTCACCGGCGCGCGGCTCCGGCTGCGGCCGATCGTGATGACGTCGCTGGCGTTCATCGCCGGCGTGATGCCGCTCGCGCTATCGACCGGCGCGGGCGCCAACAGCCGCGTGTCGATCGGCACCGGCATCGTGGGCGGCACGCTGACCGGAACGGTGGTCGCGATCTTCTTCGTCCCGGCGTTCTTCGTGATCGTGCGCAAGATCGTGCGCGGCAAGCCAGCGCCGGATCGGGTGACCGAATGAGATGGACACGTTCGCTGGCGGCCGTTGCGGCCGCGGCGCTGGGTGGTTGCACGACGATGGCGCCGGCGTACGAGCGCCCGGCGGCACCGATCCCGTCGAACCTGGCCGGTGGCGGGGGGACCGCCAAGGCGGCCGACCTGCCGTGGCGCCAGTTCGTGCGCGAGCCGCGCCTGGGGCAGGTGATCGCCCAGGTGCTGGCGCAGAATCGCGATCTGCGGCGCGCGGCGCTCAACATCGAGGCGGCGCGCGCGCAGTACCGCATCCAGCGCGCGCAGCAGCTGCCGTCGATCGACGCCGGTGCCGCCGTGACGACGGTGCGCACGATCACCGGAGCCGACAACGCCGCGACGACGTCGACGCTGTACGGCGCGAATGTCGGGCTGGCGGGCTGGGAGATCGACGTGTTCGGCCGGCTGCGCAGCCTGTCGGACGCGCGGCTGCAGGCGTATTTCTCGACGGTGGAGGCCGCCAAGGCGACCCGGGTCAGCCTGATCGCCGAGACCGCGAGCGCGTACCTGACGCTGGCCGCCGATCGCAGCCGGCTGGCGATCGCCAACGAGACGGTCGCGAGCTCGCAGCGCACCATGGATCTCACCGAGCAGCTGGTCACCGGCGGTGCGTCGAACCGCGGCGACTTCTGGCAGGCCAGCACGGTCTACCAGCAGGCGCGGGCCGATGTCGCGCTGTTGACCGCGGCGATCGCGCAGGACCGCAACGCGCTCGAGCTCCTCGCGGGTGGGCCGCTGGCGGATGCCATGTTGCCCGACGCGCTGCCGACGCAGCTCGACTGGTTCGCCGACGTTCCGGTGGGGTTGTCGTCGGCGGTGCTGCTCGATCGGCCCGATGTGCGGGGCGCCGAGCACGATCTGATCGCGGCCAACGCCAACATCGGAGCGGCGCGCGCGCAGCTGTTTCCGTCGCTGACGCTCACCGCGAGCGGCGGGATCGCCAGCACCGCGCTCGCGGCGCTGTTCACCGGGCCGGCCGCGGTGTTCACGATCGCGCCGAGCCTCGCGATCTCGCTGTTCCGCGGCGGCGCCAATCGCGCCAATGTCGATCTGACGATCGCGCAGAAGCAGATCCTGGTCGCCGGCTACGAGCTGGCGATCCAGCGCGCGTTTCGCGAGGTCGCCGATGCGCTGGCCGCGCGCAGCACGATCGACGAGCAGCTCGCGGCACAGATCGCGCTGTCGGAGGCCTCGACCAAGGGCTTCGACCTGGCGCAGGCGCGCTACAAGGCCGGCGTGGAGTCCTTCCTGACCACGCTGGTCTCGCAACGAGCGCTCTATGCGGCGCAGAACGCGCTCGTCGCAACGAGGCTCGCCGCGCTCGGCAACCGGGTCACGTTGTACCGCGTGCTCGGCGGTGGGGTTCGGTGATCGCGTTCCTTGGGCGAGCTCAGGGCGCGCCTGGGCGTGCGCCCTGGCCGAGCCCGCCCTGGAAGAACGGCAGACTGTCGATCGCAGCC
>DATIPJ010001128.1:0-3718 GCA_035472155.1 Kofleriaceae bacterium | reverse complement strand
CCGACGCAGGAACAGATGGGTCCGACGCCGCGGCGGGCACCACCGCACCGGGTGCAGGCTCATCGGTGATCTTCGGCCCCGCGGCCGGCGGGGAAGCCTCGGGCGCGATCTCGGGCGCCGTCGCCGGGTTGAGGACCGACGGAGGCGGCGCGGTGTCGGCAGCCGGGGGCGGCGGCGCCGGCGGACGCGCTTCGGGAGCCGGTTCGACGGGGCCCAGGTCGAAGGGCTTCTCGGCGGGCTTGGGCGCGGCCGCCGCGGCCGACTGCGAATCGGGCCGGAGCTGGAACGCGATGCCCGCGCCGATGCCGATCAGCGCCGCGGCGACCAGGACGCCGATCGTCCAGCGATAGCTGCGCGGCTCGACGGCCGATACCACGGCCCCCACCGCGCCGTTGCCCGTGACCGTGTGACCGCCGACCACGCTGGCCAGCTCCTCTCCGAGGGGCTGCTGCGACCGGAACGGTGGCATCGGCGCACCGTCGGCGCGCAGACCTGCGGGCATCTCGAGCAGCGCCGCGGCCGCGGCCGCCGCCTGGGCGAGCGCGACCTGGTCGATCTCGCGCGCGACGGTCTGCGCGCCCGAGCCGGGGACGTTTTCGTAGAGCTGCGGCAGCCCCGATGCCGCGCGCTCGAGCGTCGGCGCGCCGGTCGGCGGCGAGGCGGTGAACTCGTTCGACGACGGCAGCTCGATCGCGCGCGCCGAGGTCGCCGCGACGGTGGGCTGCATCGGGAACGCGTTGGCCGGCGGCGGATCGAGCGGCCCGAGCGGCGGCCCGACCGGATGCGAGGGATGCGAGGGATGCGAGGGATGCGAGGGGCGCGCGGAATGCGACGGGCGCGACGGCGACGACGAATGCGAGACCGACGACGAATGCGAAGGCGACGGATGCGAGGAATGCGAGGGCGGCGCGGAGCTCGACGGACGCGATGGCCGCTGTGGCGGCGTGACCTCGCGCAGCAGCGACCGGGTCACGATCGTGACCGGGCGATCGGTGTGCATCGTGCGCGGCGAGCCGAAATCGGAGCGCGGCGCGACCTCGCGGATCGCCTGCGCGAGGTCCGCGGCGCCATCGCGGAAGCCGCTGGAGAACCGCTCCTCGACGAGCGCGTCGATCATCTGCTGCATCCGCCCGTAGCGGTCGCGCGGATCGTGGGCCAGCGCGCGCATGCAGATCGCATCGAGCCCGGGCGGGATCGACGACTTCACAGCGCGCGGCGGGATGACGCGAATGTGCTCGTCGCGCTGGTCGGCGGTGATCGCGCGCCCGAGCGGATGCTGGCCGGTCAAGAGCTCGTAGAGCACGACGCCGAGCGCGAACACATCCGAGCGCGGCGTGAGCGACTCGCCGCGCGCCTGCTCGGGCGCCATGTACGCCCACTTGCCCTCGACGATGCCCTGGCCCAGGCCCTCGCGGCGGGCGATGCCGAAGTCGGCGACGCGAACCTCGCCCGACGTCGTCAGCAAGAGGTTGCTCGGGCTGATGTCGGCGTGGATGATCGCGCCGCCCGGCCGGACGTGCGCGAACTCGAGGCCGGCGGCGGCGGACTGCACGATGTACGTCGCGACGCCGAGCGACAGCCCGCGCGAGCCGCGCGCCTTGATCAGCTGGCGAAGGCTCGGTCCGTCGACGAACTCCATCACGAGGAAGACGTCGTCACCCTCGCGGGCGAGGTCGAGCACGCTCACGATGTTGCCGTGCTGCATGCCGACCAGGAGCTTGGCCTCCTCGATCAGGCGCTCGACGAACACCTCGTCGTTGGCGAGCTCGGGCAACAGGCGCTTGATCGCGACCGGCTTTTGAAAGCCGTGATCACCGACCGAGTAGCCGGCGAACACCTCGGCCATACCGCCGCGGCCCAGCAGATCGCCGAGCACGTAACGGCTTCCGGACCGCTTCGAATGCGGTCCGTCGGCGGGGGGGCGCACCCCTCCTGAGGCTATCCCGGCCACGGGTACCATTTCTGCAATGGGTGTACCTGCGCGACTCGACGCAGATCCGATGGCTTCCGTCGACTTTCGGCGACAGGAATGACTACCCCGGTTACGGATCGGGGGAGTCCACACCCCCCATGGGATTGGAGACCCCGATCACGGACAGCCGCGGCCAGCGCAGCCGTCGCGCGATTTTCGAGCCACCCTCGGTTGTTCGTGCGGACCATCTGGTCGCCGCGCAGAATACCGTGTTACGTCGCGGCGATGGAAGCTCCTGCGGCCGAGACCCAGCGCGTGTTCGCACCCGGCATCCTGCGCGATCAGGTCGCGATCGTGACCGGCGGCGGGAGCGGAATCGGCCTGGCCACCGCTCACGAGATGGTGCGGCTCGGCGCGCGGGTGGCTATCTGCGGACGCACCCAGCCCACGCTCGACGCCGCGGCTGAGCAGCTGCGCGCGGCCGGCGGCACGGTGCTCGCGCAGCTGTGCGACATCCGCGAGCCCACGCAGGTCGAAGCCTTCGTGACTGCCGTGAAGAGCGAGCTCGGCGGGATCGACATCCTGGTCAACAACGCCGGCGGGCAGTTCCCGTCGCCCGCACAGCACATCTCGCCCAACGGGTTTCTCGCGGTCGTGCGCAACAACCTCGTCGGCACGTTCCACATGTGCCGCGAGGTCGCCAACCAGGCGATGATCGCGGCGCGCACGGGGCGCATCGTCAACGTGATCGCGAACATCTACCGCGGGTTTCCCGGCATGGTGCACACGGGTGCCGCGCGCGCCGGCGTCGAGAACATGACGATGACGCTCGCGGTCGAGTGGGCGCAGTTCGGCATCCTGGTCAACGCGGTCGCGCCCGGCGTGATCCGCTCGTCGGGGACCGACCGCTATCCGCCCGAGGTCGTCGCGCGCGGCATCCAGCAGACGCCGCTCAAGCGCGCGGGCACCGTCGAGGAGGTCGCGGCGTCGATCGTGTTCCTCGCGTCGCCCGCGGCGCAGTTCATCACCGGCGCGACCTTGCGGCTCGACGGCGGACAGGCGCTGTGGGGCAACACCTGGGAGATCGCGTGATGGACCTCGGGCTCGCCGGCAAGCTGTGCCTGGTGAGCGGCGCGAGCCGCGGCATCGGGCGCGCGATCGCGCATGCGCTGGCCCGCGAAGGCGCGCGCGTGGCGGCGGTCGCGCGCGGCCGTGCGGACCTCGATGCGCTGCTCGGCGAGCTGCCGGGCGCCGGGCACACCGCGATCGTCGCCGACGCCGCCACCGCCGAGGGCGCGACCGCCGCGGTCGATGGCTGCGCGCAGGCGCTCGGCGGCATCGACGTGGTCGTCACCGTGGTGGGCAAATCGTTCGCGCGCGACGCCGCCGGCATGGACGACGCCGACCTCGCGAAGTCGCTCGACACCAACCTGTGGAGCGCGGCGCGCGTCGCCCAGCGCGCAGTGCCGCATCTGGCGGCACGCGGCGGCGGCTCGATCACGATGATCGCCTCGATCTGGGGCCGCGAGGCCGGCGGCGCACCGGGCTACAACACCGCCAAGGCCGCGCTGATCGCCCTCGCCAAGGCGCTATCGCGCGATCTCGCGAAGCAGTCGATCCGGGTCAACTCGATCGCGCCCGGGTCGATCCTGTTCCCCGGCGGGAGCTGGGAGCGCCGCCAGCTCGCCGATCCGGCCGGCATCGCGGCGTTCGTCGAGCGCGAGCTGCCGTTCGGTCGGTTCGGCACGCCCGACGAGGTCGCCGACGTGGTCGTGTTCCTGTGCTCGGCGCGGGCCGGCTGGGTCA
>DATIPJ010001127.1:0-3657 GCA_035472155.1 Kofleriaceae bacterium | reverse complement strand
TGCCCTGCGTCATGGCGGGGTGCTGCGCTACCTCCTGGAGCACATCCCCGAGATCAACCGCGCCTCGAGCTACCTGGCCGCGTACGACGCCGCCACCGGCAATCGCTGGAGCGAGCTGGGCGCTGCGCTCGACGTCGTCGGGCAGTCGGTCGCCGCGATTCACCAGATCACGCGCGCGGCGAACCAGGGCTTCCAGGCGCTGCGCGATTGGTTCCGCGACGGCGACAACGGCCTGCGCGAGTCGATGGTCCACGCCGAAGACTCGCCGTACGAAAAACGCCGCCGGCACCGGTAGGCGCGGCGGCGTTACTGGCCGACGAAGACTCGAGAGCTGATCCGTGCGATCAGAACGTGAAGATCTGCTCGGGACGCTTCTCGGCCGGCTTGGGAGCCGCCGTGTCCTGGCGCGGCTTGATGATCGGCAGCGGAGGCTCAACGGCGAACCGCGCGGCCGCCGACGTCATCGGCACACCCTGCGCGGACGAAGCCGACGCCTGCGATGCATGCGACGCCGGAGCGGCCGGCGCGGACGGACCCGAATGGCCCGCCTGCCCCGAATGGCCCGCATGCGCCGAATGCCCCGAACCGTGGCCGGCATGAGCCGACGACGGCGCAGTCGGAGCCGCGTGGCTGACGGGCCGCGCATCGAGCGGGCGCGACGCCAGACCATTCGCACTGCCGAACCCGCTCGGCATCGCCGGACGCGGCGGCATCGGCGACATCGCCGGCATCGCCCTGGGCATCACGGGCGCCGCCGTAGTGATCGGGGCCCCGCCGGCAACGTCGTTCGGCCCGAGGAAGTCATTGACGCGCGTCTCGACGAGCTGGCTCATCGAGATGTTGTTGCTCTCGCAGAACGCCTTCAGCCGCTCGTAGGTCGTCCGGCTGACGCTGATGCTCCGTCGAGTCTGCTTCTTGGCCATGATTCATCCTTACGCTACGGGTAGGGTATCGTCAAGACGTGCCTACTAGCCCTACTTCCCTGTTTGTTGAACCATCCATAGCAGCTACCTCTGACAGCCACGCCGCCTCACGTCCCTCACCTCGCGGCCGACCCGCTGCGAACCGCAGAGGATCACTCGGGATCGTGGACGCGGCACCTCACCGCTACCGAAGCCGCCTCGCGCGCCCGTGCTAACCTCGACGAGAGCTTCGCAACGATGTCGGCAGCCATTCGCCTCGTGCGCGCGTTGCGTGTGTTCGCGGTCATCTTCCTCAGTTACATGTGGCAGGTGTCGTGGGCGCGGCTCTGGCCGAAGCGGTTCGATACGCGCGCGCGCTGGAAGGTGATCAACCGCCGCAATGCCCGCCGGATGTACCGCGGCTTCGTGAAGCTGCGCGGCGTGTACATCAAGCTCGGCCAGATCCTCTCGGTGATGGGGACGTTCTTGCCGCGCGAGTACACCGAGGAGCTCGAGGCGCTGCAGGACGACGTCCCGCCGCAATCGTACAAGGCGATCCGCGCGACGTTCGTCCAGTCGTTCGGCAGGCAGCCGCACGAGGTGTTCGCCAGGTTCGAGCAGGTACCGATCGCAGCGGCCTCGCTCGGCCAGGTCCACGAGGCGCGCAACGCCGCCGGCGACCGGCTCGCGGTCAAGATCCTCTATCCCAACGTCGTCACGATCATCAACGTCGACCTCCGCGTGCTCGGCTGGGCGCTGCGCGTGTACCGAAACTTCGTCCCGCTGCAGCAGATCGAGCGCGTGCACGAGCAGCTCTCGGACATGCTCGCGCGCGAAACGGACCTCGCCAACGAGGCGCGCTGCATCCAGCGCATGGCGCAGAATTTCGCCGGCGACCCCGACGTGCTGTTCCCCAAGATCTATCCCGAGTGGTCGAGCTCGACGGTCATGACCATGAGCTTCATGGACGGCGTCAAGGTCACCAAGAAGGACGCGCTCGCCGAGCTCTCGCTCGATCCGTACGAGGTCGCCGGCAAGCTGGTGAAGGTCTTCTACAAGCAGCTGTTCGTCGACCGGTTCTTCCACGCTGACCCGCACCCCGGGAACTTCTTCGTCCAGCGCGGCCCCGACGGCCAGGTCCGCATCGTCGTGCTCGACCTCGGCTCGGCGACCGCGCTGCGCGACAACCTCGCCGACGGCATGTTCGACATCCTGTCGGGCCTGATGACGCGCAAGGACGACCTCGTCGTGCGCGGCATCGACACCATGGGCTTCATGGCCGAGGGCGGCGACCGCGCGCTGCTCGAGCGCACCGTGCGGCGCTACTTCGAGAAGCTGCTCAGCATCAACATCACCGACTTCGGCAAGATCGACCCGGCGGTCGCGCAGCAGCTCGCCGATCCGAGCATGAAGCGCGAGGACCTGCGCGAGCTGATGAAGTCGATCGCGTATCCCGAGGGCTGGTTCTACGTCGAGCGCGCGGCGGTGATCATGTTCGGGCTGTCGACGACGCTGGCGCCGCGGCTCAACAGCATCCACGTCGGGTTCCCGTACGTCACCCAGTTCATCATGGAGCGCAACGCCAAGCGGCTCGCCGAGCAGGCCGCCGCCAAGGCGGTCGAGATCGCGAAGAAGCCGGCGACCGATCCGGCGCTCAAGGTCGCGGAGGAGTCCGAGGCGCTGCTCAACTGAGCATCGGGTGAGCATCGGGTGAGCATCGGGTGAGCATTCGGATAGCGTCGGTGCAACAGCGTGGGCGACGCTGTCGGCGGCCCGTGCTAGCGTGATCGGGTGTTCGACATCGTTGTCGCGGCAGACCTCGATTGGGGAATCGGGAAGAGCAACTCGCTGCCATGGCCCAAGCTGCGCGGCGACCTGCAGCACTTCAAGCGAACCACGTCGACGGCGAGCGAGGGCCGGCGCAACGCGGTCGTGATGGGCCGCAAGACCTGGCAGAGCAAGGAGGTCGCCGGCAAGGCGCTGCCCAACCGGCTCAATGTCGTGGTCACGCGCGGCGCGCTCGAGGTGCCCGCCGGCGTCATCGTCGCGCACACGATCGACGACGCGCTCGCGGTCGACGGCGTGGAGTCGATCTTCGTCGTCGGCGGCGCGGTGCTGCTGCTGGCGGCGATCGAGCGCCCCGATCTGCGTTACGTCTACCTGACGCGCATCGAGCAGCGCTACAGCTGCGACACGTGGATGCCCGACCTCGACGCGCGCGGATTCGTGCGCGACGCCTGGAACGGCGAGTGCGCCACCGAGGAGTACGACGTGCGCTATCGGATCGAGCGCCTGGTTCCTCGCTGACGCTCACCGCGCGCGCTACCCCGCGACAACCTCAGGCCCAGCTTGCCATGGCCGACCCATGGGCCTGGAGGTTTGCACATGACGATGTTGCGGCGACTGGCGATGTTCTCGATGGTGACGGCGGCGGGCTGCGGACTCCTCGGAGGCGACGAGTCGAAGGTCTCGATCTCGGGCAGTGTGGCGATGTCGGTCGCACGCACCTCCGCAGCGGCCCCCGCGAACGGTCGCACGATCACCCACGTGATGGCGGTCAACCCCGAGACCGCGTCGGCGCAGCGCACGATCGGCAAGGTCGCTTCCGACGGCAGCTTCGAGCTGTCGGTCGACACCGGCAAGCCGTACGTCCTGGTGTTCATCGACAGCACCGCGGTCGGCGCCGACATGGTCGTCGCGGTATTCCGCGCCAGGACGCTCGACACGCTGTCGCCGCAGATCGCCGGGCACCTCG
>DATIPJ010001126.1:0-5167 GCA_035472155.1 Kofleriaceae bacterium | reverse complement strand
CGCACTCCCCGCGGGCACCGCGCGCGCGTTCCCGCACAGCACGATCCTCGATGGTGCGCTCGGCAGCGAGCGGATCGCCGTCGTGTGGTGCGCCACCGCGCATCCGCTCGAGCCGCTGCTCGCAGCGCTGCGCGCGCGCGAGGTGCTGCCCGTCCCCGACGACTGCATGGCGCGCGAGGTCGTGCTCGACAAGCGCGGGCTCGCGGGCGGCCCGAGCGACTGAAGGGATGAGAGCGTGGCCTCGGTGGCGCGGCCCTGAGGTTCTCGGCGGTTGCAGTCGAGGTCTCGTTCGCCGCCCTTCTGGTCGGACTGCTTGCGGTGGTGGGACTTCTGTCACGCAGCAGGGCGAAGCGGCAGGTGGTTCCGAGCCTGCCGCGCTGACGTTACCATCGCTGCATGAGCTCGAAGCAGCCGCCTCAGGGCAGCGCCGGTACCGTCTACGTGCCGCGAGCGCAGGTCCCTCGGATCAGCCGTACGCCGCGCATGCCGCGCGCCACCGTGGACCCGCTCTCCATCTCGCCGTCGCAGCACCCGACGCTGCTCGACGGCCAGGTCATCGGCGAGCCGCCGGTGATCGTGGAGCAGCTGCCGTCGGAGCTCGCCGGCTATGAAGTGCGCGAGCTGCTCGGGCGCGGCGGCATGGGCGAGGTGCTGCTCGCGCGCGACGAGATGATCGGCCGCGAGGTCGCGATCAAGCGCATGCGGCGCGTCGATCCGCCGCCCGAGGCCGAGACGCGCTTCCTGCGCGAGGCCAAGATCCAGGCCCGCCTGCAGCACCCCGCGATCGTCCCGGTCCACGAGCTCGGGCGCGACGCCGACGGCCGCCCGTACTTCACGATGAAGCGGCTCGCCGGCCAGACTCTCGAGCAGCTGCGCGGTGAGCCACTGCAGCGCCTGCTGCGCGCGTTCGCCGACGTCTGCCTCGCGATCGAGTTCGCCCACGAGCACGGGGTCATCCACCGCGACATCAAGCCGACCAACATCATGCTGGGCGACTTCGGCGAGGTCTATGTCCTCGACTGGGGCGTGGCGCTCGTGGTCGACGACGGCTCGGACGATTCCTCGGTGCACGACATCGCGAGCGACGAGGGCGAGACCGCGGTCGGCTCGGTGATGGGCACGCCGGGGTACATGGCGCCCGAGCAGGCGCTCGGCTACGCGACCACGGAAGGCATCGACGTCTACGCGCTCGGCTGCGTGCTGTTCGAGATCCTGACCGGCGAGCCGCTCCACCCGCGCGGCACCGGCGGCGCCGCCAATGCGATCGCCCATCCGACCGAGGCACCATCGGCGCGCCGCCCCGACCTCGCGATCGCGCCCGAGCTCGACGCGGCGTGCACCGCAGCGCTCGCCGAGGACCCCGGCGATCGGCCGTCGGCGCGCGAGCTCGCACGCCGGATCCAGGACTACCTCGACGGCGACCGCGACCTCGAGCGCCGCCGTGCGCTGGCTGCCGCGCAGCTCGCGCGCGCCCGCGAAGCGCTGGCCTCGGGCGACCCGGCGCAGCGCGCTGGCGCTGTCCACGCCGCCGGCCGCGCCCTCGCGCTCGACCCCGAGTCGACCGAGGCCGCCGATCTCGTCACCGCGCTGATCGTCGAGCCGCCGCGCGTGCTGCCGCCCGCGCTCGTCGAGAGCCTCGCCACCGCCGACCGCGACGCCCACCGCGTGCGCGCCCGCACCGCGATGTTCGCGTTCGCCGCCGTGTTCGCGCTCGCCGGCGTCATCCCGTTCGTCGAGGTCCGCAGCTGGCCGCTCCTGATCGGCTTCTCCAGCGCCACCGCGTGCATGGCCGGCATCTCGTGGATGTCGTATCGCAGCGGCATCCCGGCGGTCGGCGTCGGCCTCGCGATGACCTTCGTCACCACGCTGTTCACGTCGCGCATCGCGAGCCCGTTCATGCTGACCCCGGTGATCGCGTGCGGCATGATCCTCGGGCTCACCGCGATCCCGTGGATCCTCGCGCGCCCGTGGCTCATCGTCGCCTGGATCGCCGCCGTGATGGTCGTGCCGGTCGGGCTCGAGGAGCTCGGCTGGTTCGCGCCCACCTGGTGGTACGAGGGCGCGTCGATCCGCATCCAGTCGGCCGTGCTGCACGGAACGACGCGCGCCGTCGAGACCATCGGCCTGGTCGGCGCGCACATCGTGTTCCTGGCCGCGGCGGCTCGCTTCGCGCGCGTCACCAGCCGCGATCGCCGCGCCGCCGAGCGCCGCCTCCAGATCCAGGCCTGGCACCTGCGCCAGCTGCTGCCGGCCCGCGCGGCCTAATCGGGCGCCAGCGGGTCGTCCTTCTCGCGGAACAGGCGCATGCGTACCCGCTCGTTCTGCCGCGCCTTGTAGGCCTCGTGGCTCGACGAGCCCGACTCGTTGCGCATCGCGGTCGTCTTGTCGGCGAGCTGGAACTCGGTCAGCACGAACACCACGTGCGCGATGCCCGGTGGGACCTCGACGCGCGGCACCAGCCGCTCGACCCGGAGCGGGAGATCAGCGACGAAGTTGATGATCCGGTACTCGGGCCCCGAGAACTCGTTGTACGGGTTCTCACGCGGCGCCTCGTCCGGGGCGATCCATTCGGGCCGGTCGGGCGTGAGGTGCTGCAAATCGACCAGCTGGTTCACCGACTCGCCGGGGATGATGTAGTTGAACGGGATCAGCTGCCGCGTGAGCGTGCCGATCATCGGCACCAGGTCGTCGGGCGTCGGCACGATCAGCCGGAACCGCAGCTTGTCGTAGATGCTCGCCGCCAGGGTGGAGCGCTTCGCGAGCAGCTTGGTCACCTGCGAGTCGAACGGCTTGCGGCTCCACTCCCACTCGGTGAGCGGCGCCCCGGCGGCGCGCAGCTGCTCGACGACCTGCATCACCTTGAGCTCGACCTCGCGGAAGATGATCTCGTCGGACACCGACATCTTGAGCAGCCCCGCGCGCCCGTTGATGTGGTGGATGATGTGCATGACCTTGAGCACCACGCACGCCCACTTCTGGTGCGGCCCGTGGCTCGATGCGACGAGGAACAGGTCGCGCGCCGGCAGGTCGCCGGCGACCTCGTCGGGGATCGCCATCGCGAACGCGCGCGACAGGTACTCGACGGCGTCGCTGCGCGTGTCCTCGAGCCGCGCCATCTCCTCGTCGTTCTCGGGGTCGAACTCGTTGAGCCGGAGGAACCGGTCGACCTCGGCGTGGTCGGCGTAGTTCAGCCGGTGCCAGTCGATCACCGAGTCACCGCGCAGCAGCAGTCGCACCGCGTCGGTATCCGCGAGCGTCAGCTCGGACACCGCGGACAGCCGCGCCATCCGCGGTAGGACCGTGCTAACCACCGGCCCATTTTATGATCGCGGGCCTCGCTTGGACAGTCGCAACGTTGCAGTGAACAACCCGAAGACCCCGAGCCCGGCGATCACGTTTCCGATGACGGCAAGCATGTACTTCCTCGTTGGCAACAACGCGGCAACATGCGCGCGTGTTCCGCCGCCATTGTGGCCGGCACCCCGCGACGAGTCCAACTATCGGCACCACTCCCGGACGCGGCACAAGCGCGCATCCCTGCGCGATACCGTCGGAAAGTCTTAACGCGACCGCGAGACACTCTTAACGGCCTACCCGTCACGTACCCCGTAGCGTGGCGAACGTGGAGAAGTGTGAACCGGTCACTGTCGTCGGGCGCGGGCCGCGCTGGGTCCGCGTCTGCCTGGCCGGCCTCGCTGCCGTGTACTACCTGGCGCTGATTCACTCTCCCGACGCCCATTCGCTGCGCCCGGTCACCTTCTTCACCGAGGCCACCTGCCTGTTCCCGAGCGCGAGCTCGTTCGCGATCGAATACCGCCTCGAGGCCTGGCCGTGCGGCGGCCACTGGGAGCCGATCGATCCCCGGCCCTACTTCCCGATCCGCCCCGACGACAAGGAGTCGCGGTTCCAGCGGCTCGGGTACTTCTTCGAGCACAGCCGCACCGTGCTGCAGGCGCTCGACGCCTACGTATCGGCGCATCATGCGGCAGGGGTCGACGACGGCGTGCCCGGCCGCATCGGCGGGATCCGCCTGTTCAAGGTCGTGCGCCCGTTCCCCGAAGTGGGCCAGCCCGTCGAGCGCTACCGCTTCGACCCGTTCGCGCCCGTGCCGCCCGCCCAGCGCCGCGACATCTACTACACCCCGGGCTCGGAGCGAAAGCGGCGATGCGCGGGCTGACCCTCCTGGGGCGCGCGGCGCGCGGACTGCCGGCGAACCTCGGCCGCGCCGTCTTTGCCCCGCGGCCGATCGAGCGCCTCGCCGCCGCGCGCGTCCTCGCGTCGCTCGCGATCCTGGGCTTCATGTCCTCGCGCATCGCCCACGCCGACGACTGGCTCTCGGACGCCGGCTTTCACGTCCCCGCGGTCTCCGGCTGGCAGCAGCCGCTCACCCTGCCTGCGCTCCCCGTCTGGCTCGCCTGGACCGTCGCCATCGCCCTGGCCGCGAGCGGCCTGGCCACCGCCGCGGGCGCCCTCACGCGTGTCTCGAGCGCCGTCTTCGCCGCGCTCCTCGCCTACGTCGCGCTCGCGGACCGCCTCGCCGCCTTCACCGTCTCCAAGCTCGCCCCGGTGATCGCCCTCGCGCTCTGCCTCTCCCCGAGCGGCGCGCGCTACTCCGTCGATGCCTGGCGCCGCGCCCGCCGCCGCCACTCCGCCCCTGACGCGCCGCGCCCTACCCATGTGTCGGGCGGCTGCGTCGCCTTCTTCCAGATCCTGCTCCCCGTCTTTTACGTCTCCTCGGGCTGGTGCAAGGCGCGCCACGACTGGCTCTCCGAGCCCCACGTCCTGTGGACTCATCTCCACGACTCGTACCAGACCACCATCAGCTGGCTCCTCGCCAACCACCTGCCGCCGTGGATGTGGACCGCCTTTCAGGGTGCCGTCCTCCTCTTCGAGTGCGGCGCGCCCCTCTGGTTCGCGCTGCGCCCGACGCGGCCCTACGCCCTCGGGTTCGGCGTCGCGATGCACCTCATGATCGGCGTCATGTTCGGTCCGGTCATCTGGTTCTCGCTCCTCATGACCAGCCTGCTCGTCGCGAGCTATGCCCCCGAGCCATGGCTCGCGCGCGCCTTCACGGGAATGCGGCGAACGTGAACGTCACCTGCAGCGCGGCCTCGGCGCCCTTCGCCGCAAACCCGGGCGCCGCGGTGCCGCGCGCCACCACCTTGAA
>DATIPJ010001125.1:0-8167 GCA_035472155.1 Kofleriaceae bacterium | reverse complement strand
CCGCACCGAGCAGGTATCGCTGCGCCCCGACAACGCGGAGCACAGCGCGCTCGGCAGCTGCATCCGCGGCGTGCTCAGCGACGTGACGTTCCCCGCGGCGCAGTCCGAGATGGAGGTCGCCGTGGGCCTCGCGGTCTATCGCTGACCGACTCAGCGCCGCGTCTTGGTGCTCGACGCTGGTGCAGGCACGCGCGCTTCGGCCGCGCCGCTCTTGACGGACGCATGCGTCGCGCGTGCAGCGGGAGCGGGCGGCGCGGTGTGCACGTCGAGCACCGTGACCTCGAGCTCCATCGGCGGCGGCGTATGCTTTGCGTACAGCCGCACCACCGGCTCGGTGGCGAGTGAGTCAGGACTTGCGTAATCCGTCGTCGCCTCGACGAGCGCCCAGCGCCACGCGAGCACGCCTGCGATCATCGCCGCCGCAACCACAGCAGCCTTCGCGAGCCGACGTCGCGCGCTGGGGCGAGCTTCGGACTCGGTGTGGCCGAGATGCGTGGTGTCGACAATGACGGTCATGACGTGCTGGCTTTGATCGATTTCTCAGTATGGGTACGCACCCTTTTTGGATGCATTAAAAAACGACGGCTGTTCTGTTCTGTAAACAAATCGCAATGCTCGACGTTACCGCGTCAGAAGAAAACTGAACCGCGTCAGACGAGCGCAGTCGCGAGCGCACGCGCGCGTCCCGACGATCGAGATCGCGAGCGCGGGCGCGCGCCCATCGCTCGAATCACGGCGCGCGCCCCGCACTCAATCGAGCTGAATGGTCAGCACGTCGCGCGCGGGAGGCGAATACGATGCTTCTTCCACCCAGACACAGTCGAGCTTGTCGCCCACGAACATGCTGCGCGCGAGATTGACCAGGCGGAACGTCAGCGCGGCCGGATCGCGACCGGTCGCGAGCGTCTGCAGATCAGGCAGCCCGAGCTCGGCGAGACCGACCGTGTCGGCCACGAGGTCGCGCTCGCCGACCTGCGCGATGCGCACGTTGATCGCAGGCCCGCACGGCCCGAGCTCCATGCGCAGGAGGCGATACGTCGAGAACTGCATCACGCGCTGCGCGGGCAGCCAGTGCAGCACCGCAGGCCGCAGATCGTCGAGTGCAGCGAGCACGGTGTCGAGCACCGAGAGGAACGCGAGCAGCATCGTGGCGTGGTTGACCGCGCGGTGCGCGACCATGCTGACCACGACCGAGGCCCGGCAGCTCGCGACTGCCTCGTAGCGATCGCGCCAGGTCGGGCTCCACTGCAGCGCTTCATCGAGCTGCGCCGCGTACGCGTCGGGTGCTGCGGGAAACACGTGCACGAGCAGCGGCAGGTCCTGCGTCGGGATCGCAAACCCGAAGTGCGAAGCGTGCGGAGAGCCGATCAGCTGAACGTCGGGGCGCCACGCCTTGAGCTGCCCGTGGACGACCGCGCCGTTGATCACCACGTGATGCGGCAGCAGGATCTGCACCGCATAGCGGGGTGGGGGCGGGGCGGTCGGGCACATGTAGGCTTACGTATCACAGCAAAACTGCGGCCAGGTACAATGGTTGGACCACATTCGCGGCCTCCTCGAAGCTCGTCGCAGATCAGACGATAGCGCGTGCGCCTCCGAGCGTGATCGAATGCAGAGTAAGTTGCTTTCCCACGCGGCGATGCCGTGCGACATAGCCGACGATGAAGACCGCGCTGTTGTTTCCTGGCCAGGGCTCGCAACGGGTCGGCATGGGCCGCGACCTCGCGCATGAGTATCCGGTGGCCCAGCAAACGTTCAGCGAGGCCGACGAGGTGCTCGGGTTCTCGCTGTCCAAGCTGTGCTGCGAGGGCCCGGCCGACGAGCTGACGCTCACCAAGCACACCCAGCCCGCGATCCTCACCAACTCGGTCGCCGTGGTCCGCGCGCTGCTCGAGCGCGGGCTGACCTTCGATGTCGTCGCCGGCCACTCGCTCGGCGAGTGGAGCGCGCTGGTCGCCGCCGGGGCGCTCGCGTTCCGCGATGCCGTGCGCCTGACGTACCTGCGCGGCAGCTACATGCAGGAGGCCGTGCCCGCCGGGATGGGGGCGATGGCGGCGCTGATGGGGCTCGACCTGCCGGCTGCCAAGGCGGTGTGCGAGAAGGCGACACAGGCCGACGAGGTCGTCGAGGTCGCCAACATCAACGGCGGCGGCCAGATCGTGATCAGCGGCCACGCCGGCGCGATCGACCGCGCGCTCGTCGAGGCCAAGGCCGCCGGGTCCAGGCGCGCGGTCAAGCTCGCGGTCAGCGCACCCTTCCATTGCTCGCTGATGAAGCCCGCCGCCGAGCAGCTCGCGGCCGCGCTCGCCGACATCGAGATCCGCGAGCCGAGCGTGCCGCTGGTCGCCAACGTCACCGCCGAGCCGACCCGCGATCCGGCCAGGATCCGTGAGCTTCTGATCCAGCAGGTCACCGCGCCGGTCCGCTGGGAGGCCTCGGTCCAGGCGATCGCCGGCATGGGCGTCACGCGCGCATACGAGCTGGGCTCGGGCGCGGTGCTCAAGGGGCTGGTCAAGCGGATCGCCGATTCGATCGAGGTGACGACGATCGGCGAGCCCCACGAGGTCAAGGCGTTCAACGCACAATAGGAGCGAGTCATGGCGACTACGGACAACGCACTGTCGGGCAAGGTGGCGCTGGTGACCGGCGCCTCGCAGGGAATCGGGCGCGCAATCGCCCTCGCACTCGGCCGCCGCGGCGCGAAGGTCGTCGTCAACTTCCTGCCGGACGCGCCCGACAAGCCGGGCGTCCGCGAGCAGGACGCGAACAACGTCGTGGCCGAGATCGAGGCCGCCGGCGGTCAGGGCGCGATCAGCGGCTTCGATGTCACGAATGCCGCCGCCGTCACCGATGCGATCAAGGCGATCGGGACCGAGCACAAGCAGCTCAACATCCTGGTCAACAACGCCGGCATCGCGATCAACGGCCTGATCATGCGGTTCACCGACGATCAGTGGGCCAAGACACTCCAGGTCAACCTGACCGGTGCGTTCTACGCGATCCGTGCGGCGTCGACGCTGCTCCTCAGGGCCAAGGAGAGCGGCCGCATCATCAACATCTCGTCGGTGGTCGGCCAGATGGGCAACGCAGGCCAGGCCGCCTACGCGGCGTCGAAGGCGGGCCTGATCGGCCTCACGATGACCACGGCGCGCGAGCTCGCGTCGCGCGGCGTCACGTGCAACGCGGTGGCGCCTGGCTACATCGAGACCGACATGACGGCGCAGCACCTGCCCGAGGCGGCGCGCGCCAAGCTCATGGAGCAGATCCCACTCGCACGCATCGGCCAGGCCGATGACGTCGCGAACGCCGTCGCGTTCCTGGCCGGCCCCGAGGCCGGCTACATCACCGGACAAGTTCTGCGAGTCAACGGCGGGATGTTGATGTAGCGCCCGTTCTGGACTATCAACTCCCCGCAAAGCGAGGAAGCCATGTCAGCTGAAGATATCGAGGCCAAGGTCAAGGAAATCATCTGCAACCAGCTCGAGGTATCGCCCGAGCAGTTGCGGCCCGAGGCGTCGTTCATCGACGATCTCAAGGCGGACTCGCTGGCCGTCGTCGAGCTCGTGCTCGCCTTCGAGCAGGAGTTCAAGATCACCATCCCCGAGGAAGATACCGAGCAGATCAAGACGGTGAAGGACGCGACGAACTACATCAAGACCCATGCGAAGTAGTTGCCGGCGCGTCACCTCACAGGCACGGCCACCGGGGGACGCGCGCGAGCCATCGTCGGGCAAGTGCGGTAAAGGATAGTCATGCGTCGCGTTGTCCTCACCGGAATCGGCATGATCACCCCCGTCGGCAACGACGCCGAGACCACATGGTCGGCGCTGCTCGCCGGCAAGAGCGGGGCCGCTCCGATCACGCTGTTCGACGCCTCGCAGTTCTCGACCCACTTCGCCTGCGAGGTGAAGGGCTGGGACGCATCGAAGTTCTTCGATAAGCGCGAGCTCAAGCACCTCGACCGCTTCCTGCAGTTCGGCGTCGCCGCCGGGCTGATGGCGATGAACGATGCGGGGCTCGACGGCAAGGTCCCCGCCGGCGAAGAGGACCGCTGGGGCTCGTACATCGGCGCCGGCCTCGGTGGCGTGCAGACGATCGAGAACACGTACAAGGCGCAGCTCGCCAAGGGCCCGCGCCACGGATTCTCGCCGTACTTCGTCACCGACATCATCATCAACGAGGTCCCCGGGATGATCGCGATCCGGACCGGCGCGACCGGCCCGAACCTGTCGCACGTCTCGGCGTGCTCGTCGGGCGCGCACTCGATCGGCGAGGCGATGCGCACGATCCGCCACGGCTACGCCGATGGCATGATCGCCGGCGGCACCGAGGCCACGATCGCGATCCTCGGGGTCGGCGGGTTCAACGCGATGCGCGCGATGTCGACCCGCAACGACGCGCCCGAGAAGGCGAGCCGCCCGTTCGACAAGGACCGCGACGGCTTCGTGATCGGCGAGGGCGCCGGCGTGGTCGTCGTCGAGGAGCTCGAGCACGCCAAGAAGCGCGGCGCGCGGATCTACTGCGAGCTGGTCGGTTACGCCGCCAACGGCGACGCCCACCACGTCGCGGCCCCGGCGCCCGAGCACCGCGGTGCGCAGGCCTGCTTCCGCACTGCGCTCGCCGACGCGCGCATGGACGCGGCGGCGATCGGGTACATCAACGCGCACGGCACGTCGACCGAGCTCAACGACAAGAACGAGACCATCGCAGTCAAGGCGGTGTTCGGCGATCACGCGCGCAAGCTCGCGATCTCGTCGACCAAGTCGATGACCGGGCACACGCTGGGCGCCGCGGGCGGCATCGAGGCCGCGATCACGGCGCTGACGCTCGCGCGCGGCGTGCTGCCGCCGACGATCAACTACGAGACCCCGGATCCGGACTGCGATCTCGACTACGTGCCCAACCAGGCGCGCGAGCAACGCGTGGAAGCCGCAATGTCGAACAGCTTCGGCTTCGGCGGCACGAACGCAGCGCTGATCATGACGCGCTACAAAGGCGACTGAGCCGTGCGCTGCCCGTTCTGTGGAGGGTCGGAGGACAAGGTGATCGAGACCCGGGTCTCGAAGGACGGGGGCGAGATTCGCCGGCGGCGCGAGTGCGAGAGCTGCACGCGCCGCTTCACGACCTACGAGCGGATCGAGGAGTCGATGCCGCTGGTGATCAAGAACGATGGGCGGCGCGAGCCCTTCGACCGGACCAAGATCGAGCACGGCCTCCTGCGCGCGGTCGCCAAGCGGCCGGTGTCGCGCGATCAGGTCGGGCAGCTGGCGCTGGAGGTCGAGCGCGAGATCGCCGAGCTCGGTCTGTCGGAGATCGCGTCGCGCGACGTCGGCGAGCGCGTGCTGCCACGGCTGCGCGCGCTCGATCAGGTCGCCTACGTGCGGTTCGCGTCGATCTACCGCGATTTCCACGACCTCGCGTGCTTCGAGAAGGAGCTCGATTCGCTTCGCAACGACTCCGGTCCCGTCGCGCTGCCGGATGCGCAGGCCGATCGCACACCCGGGGGCTCTGCCCCCGGGCTCCCCCGAGAAGAGTCGCCAGCTTTGCGCACGCCGGGGCCGATCCCGGGGCCGAGGTGACCCGGGCCGCGGGGCGGCGGAAGCCCGGGGCGCGCGCGTCGGGGAGCACGAGCGACCAGCGCGAGATCGACCGCATGCACATGGCGCGCTGCCTCGAGCTCGCCGGGGAGTTTCGCGGGCGCACGTCGCCCAACCCGATCGTCGGCAGCGTGGTCGTCGATCGCGCGGGCAAGGTCATCGCGGAGGGCGCGCACGCGGGGCCGGGCAGCGACCACGGCGAGATCGCGGCGCTGCGCAAGCTGCGGTTCAAGGCGCCGGGCGCGACGCTGTACGTCAACCTCGAGCCGTGCAATCACCAAGGCCGCACGCCGCCCTGTGCGCCGGTGGTGCGCGATGCCGGTGTCGCGCGCGTGGTGATCGGGATCGCGGATCCGATCCCCGGTCACGGCGGCGGCATCGACGTCCTGCGCCGCGCGCGCATCCAGGTCTCGCTCGGCGTGCTGGCCGAGGAATGCGAGCGCGCGAACCGGCCTTTCCTCATGTGGTCGATGTCGCATCGTCCGGCATTCACGCTCAAGGCGGCGATCACGCTCGATGGCAAGATCGCGACCATCTCGGGGCTGTCGAAGTGGATCACCGGGCCGGCCGCGCGCGACGACGTGATGCGACTGCGCGACGAGCATGACGCCGTGATGGTCGGCATCGGCACCGTGCTGGCCGACGACCCGTGGCTGTCGGCGCGGCGCGCGGGAGCACGAAACCCCGTGCGCATCGTGATCGATACGCACCTCCGCACGCCGCCGACGGCGCACCTGCTGCCGAAGAAGCGTGGCCCGCGCACGATCATCGTCGCGGGGACCGAGGCGCCCGCCGAGCGCGAGGCGGCGCTGGTCGCCAAGGGCGCCGAGGTGTGGCGGCTCCGCACGCATCGCAACGGGCGGATCGACCTGTATCCGCTCGGCGGTATGCTCGCCGATGCCGATATCTCGTCGGTGCTGGTCGAGGGCGGCGGCGAGCTGCACGCGTACCTGCTCGCGTGCGGGCTGGCCGACGAGCTCGTGATCTATGTGGCACCGAAGGTCGTCGGTGGTCCCGCCAAGAGCTGGGTCGGCGGCAAGGGCCTGGCGTCCCTGACGTCTGCACACAAGTTCACATTCGACTGCGACCCGGTGTACCTCGACGGTGATCTGCGACTCACCGCGGTGCCAGTGCCGGTGCCGTTGCCCGGACCGATCGACGACCCGGACTGACCTGACCGCGCGAAGCCCGACGAGGCACGCCGAAGGCGTGTCGCGGCGGAGCAGCGGAGCAAGGGACGGACGGAATACAATGACGAGGGGATGGCCCTGACCAGGGACATCCCATCGCGCGGGCGGAGGTCAGCAAGATGTTGGTCGGGGCCGCGTGCGTGCGTGCTAGCGTCGCCCTCAGATGGCGTGTCACGTCCGTTCGCGGGTCCTCGGGGCGGTCGCCATCCTGAGCAGCTGCGGAGTGCCGCCGCCACCGCCGACTCCGACGGGCGCGGGCGCGCCCGCCGCGCCGATGACACCGGTCGCCGCGGCGCTCAGCCTCGGTGTCGCGCCGCTGGCGATCGACGAGGCGGGCTTTCCGCACCTGTTGCGCGGCGGGCTGGGCGCACCGCGCATGCCGGCGGCCGATGCAGCCGCCTCGGCGCGCCTGCACGTCGCACGGCTCGCGCCGGTGTGGGGCGTTCACGACACCGCGCTCCCGGCGCTCGAATCGCTGGGCGAGATCGCGATGCCGGGCGGCACGATCGTGCGGCTGCGCCAGGTGATCGATGGCTTGCCGATCGACCGCGAGGCCGGCGGCGAGCTCCATGTGATGGTCGGTGCCCGCGGCGAGCTCGTCGCCGCCAGCGGCAAGCTGGTCGCGAGCGATGCGCCGCGCGTCCGGGTGACCGCGGTCGCGCTCGACGACGCTGCCGCGGTCGCGCTCGCGGTCAGCGACTTCTATCAGGCCGCCGTTGCGCCGGCGGCGCTATCGACGGCGTCGATGGCCGCCGATGGCTCGCGGATGCTGGCCGCCGAGACCGACGACGTCGTGGTCTCGCGGTCGCGCGCGCGGCCGGCGTGGGTCTCGGTCGACGGCGCGCTGGTCAAGGCGTGGATCGTCGAGGCCTACGCGAGCCGGTCGTCATCGAGTCGCGGCGATGCGTTTCGCACCGTCCTGTCGAGCGATGGCCGCGTGCTGTCCCGCCAGAACCTTGCGGCCGACGCCGCGTTCAGCTACCGCGTGTTCGCCGATCCATCGGGCGCGCAGAAGCCATTCGACGGCCCGATCGCCGACGTCACGCCGCATCCGGTCGGCTCGCCCAACAGCGCGCCCTATCCGCCGTACGTGCTGCCGAACCTGGTGACCGTCGAGGGGCTCAACCATCCGCCCGGCCGCGCTGCCCCCGACGCGTGGCTCGCCGACGGCCGCACCGAGACGCTCGGCAACAACGTCGACGCGTACACCGACATCGCGCCGCCCGACGGGCTCACGCTCGGCGACTTCCGCGCGACCCTGACCGGCGCCGGCGTGTTCGATCGCACGTTCGACACGCGTGAGAGCGCGACCGCGTCGGACGATCAGCAGATGGCCGGCATCACGCAGCTGTTCTACGACATCAACTGGCTGCACGACTT
>DATIPJ010001124.1:0-9919 GCA_035472155.1 Kofleriaceae bacterium | reverse complement strand
CCGCGCAATGCCCTCTTCGCCGAGGAGCGCGATCGCGCCTACCAGGGCGGCGACCTCGAGGGCGCGATCGCGACCACGCCGCGCTGGGCGGTCGTGCAGGAGGTCCGCGCGGTGATCGAGGACGTCCGCAACGGGACCATTCCGATTGTCACCGATGCGGCGCAGCGCGCGCCCTGGCTCGCCTCGCTCGCGCAGGAGGCCGCTCGCCGCGCGGCGGTCGCCAGCCAGTACTCGCTGCGGCGCGTGATCAACGCCACCGGCGTCGTGCTGCACACCAACCTCGGGCGCGCACCGCTCGCGCCGGCGGCGATCGAGCATGTCGCCGCCGTCGCGCGCCACTACTCGAACCTCGAGCTCGACCTCGACACCGGCGAGCGCGGCCATCGCTACGATCACGTGCGCGAGCTGATCTGCGCGCTGACCGGCGCCGAGGACGCGATCGCCGTCAACAACAACGCGGCCGCGGTGCTGCTCTGTCTGTCGGCGCTGGCCGCCGGCAAGCAGGTGGTCGTCTCGCGCGGCGAGCTGGTCGAGATCGGCGGCTCGTTCCGCATCCCTGACATCATGGCACAGAGCGGCTGCCGGCTCGTCGAGGTCGGCACCACCAACCGCACGCACCTGGCCGACTACCAGCGCGCGATCACCCCCGAGACCGCGCTGCTCTTGAAGGTCCACCCGAGCAACTTCCGGGTCATCGGCTTCACCTCGGCGGTCGAGGTCGACCAGCTGGTTCCGCTCGCGCGCCAGGTCGGCGTCCCGGTCATGAACGACCTCGGCGCCGGGTGCCTGATCGATCTGCGCGACCTCGGGCTGCCGCACGAGCCCACGGTGCAGGAGGCGGTGAAGCAGGGCGCCGACCTGGTCACGTTCAGCGGCGACAAGCTGCTCGGCGGACCGCAGATCGGCGTCATCGCCGGCACGCGCGCGATGATCAAGCGCCTCGAGAAACACCCGCTGCTGCGCGCGCTGCGCATCGACAAGCTGACCCTGGCGGCGTTCGAGGCGACCTTGCGGATCTACCGCGATGCCAGGGACCCGATCGCCGAGCTACCCAGCCTGCGCATGCTGCGCGCCGACGCCGCGGCCATCCGCCAGCGCGCCGAGGCGTTCGTCGCACGGCTCACCCCAAGACTGCCGCAGGGCAGTGCGATGAGTGTGATCGCCGGTAGCTCGCAGGTCGGCGCGGGATCCGCGCCCGGCATCGACGTTCCGACCTTCCTGATCGCTGTGCGTCCGACCGGCGCCGAGGTCGCAGAGATCGACGCACGCCTGCGCGCGATGTCACCCGCGGTCATGCTCCGCGTGTACGGCGGCGACCTGCTGATCGACCTGCGAACCGTCGAAGCGGACGAGGAATCGATGCTGGTCGAGGCGCTGGCGAACGCCTTGCGTCGCTAGGAGCGCAGAGCCCCGTCAGGGCCGACAGACGCCGTCGGTGCAGCCGCCCGAGGGTGACGGACAATCCGTGTTGCCAGTACAGGTCTTGCTGCACACCGTGGTGTGGCCAAAGTTCTTGCAGAGACAGGACATGCAATTACTGTCCATCGTGCAGACCTGCAAAAAGGCCGTTGTGCCAGGGGTCGTGCACGTGCCGGTGCCCGAGTCGGGCGCTGGCGCAGGGTCATTGCCGCACGACGGCAACAGGATTGCGGCCAGGAACAAGATCACGACTGTGATGCGCGAAGCCACGAGGCGATGATAACCCAGGACGCCGCCGCGAATCACGGAACTGCGGCATGCATGCAGCCGGGGGCGTCGTTCTCGATCGGGTACGGCCCCGTCGGAGCCGCGAGTGTGACCGTCTTCACGTCGGTGACGTAGCCTCCGCAATCGTCCATCAGCTCGAGCTCGATCCGGACCCTCGCTCCGAGCAGGTGATTGGAGCGCCAGCATGTCTCGAAGACGACGGCGACTCCTTCAGGAAACTCATAATCATAGTCGCCACTTTGCGAGGGCTTGTACGCCTGGCGAAAGGGGCAGACCGCAGAGAAGTTGAGCGGGATATTGCTATCCGCGAAGAATGCGCGGATACGCGTTCGCGGGTTGCCCGGGTCGATCAGTGTGTCGAGGTTGCCCGGGTCGAACCCGCTCATCCGTGCGTTGGCCACGAGATCGTAGCCCCCCTGCGGGCCGTATTCGAGCGTCAGGGTGTCCGGCATTTGCTCGAACGCGCCACGCCCGGTGCCGAGCGTCACCTTGCCCTGGGGCACGTGCGCCGGATCGGGCCAGCACCGCAGTGGATCGGCGCGGACGGTGCAGATCGCGGCGTCGGGCGCGGACGCTTCGCCTCCGCCGCAGCCGCCGATCGCGGTCATCGCGGCCAGCGCAACGAGCGCGACGACTCTCATCGAGGTCCCCTCGCGCTCGGTAGGATGCGCGCTACGGGGCGACCGTGTACCCGTTCGCGTAGCACCACGTCGAGATGATATCCAGGCGGCGTCCCGTCGGGCCGTTCTTGTCGATCAGCTCCTTGGGCACATGTGTGAAGGTTTGGCGGGCCATGATGCCGCCGCCCGGGTACGCGGCGCGCACCACATCGATCATGTTCCCCGGGACGGTAACTTCACCGTCGTCGGGCTCGATGCAGAGAACCGCCGGACCTTGCTTGCTCGGATCCCCCCCGACGAAGCCGACCAGCGAGACGACCGTCATGTCGGCCGGCTTGTCCTGCTTCGGGATGGTCCACTTGAATGTCATCGGCGTGTTCGCCTTCAGCTCGATCTTGTCCGCCAGCCCCGGCGAGGTCAGCGGGAAGTCGTTCGGCATCCACGACACGTTGTGGAACACCTGCCCGGGCATGTCGGCCGATCCGGTGATGATGACATCCAGGAAGGTATCGGGCGTGAGGAAGGCATCCCCGTCGACCATGGTCGTGCCGATCGTGTTGTAGGAGAACCACTTGTTCGCCGGGTGGACGCGCGCGAGGAAGTCGCCGCCCTCCGCAGTCTGGCGAGGCAGGGTGAGCGCCGGCTTCGGCGCGGCGTTCGTCAGGGAGGTCGGCGACTGGATGATGATGTTGCCTGGATCGAGGTAGACGCGCTCGGCAATCGGATTGGTCGCGACCGGCCAGTTCTTCTTGTTCGTCGTGTCCGTGCAGCCGGGGACCATCGGGAACGAGAAGAACTTCGTCGAGCCGGCGGTCCCCAGGACGTATCCGACGATGCGGGTGAAGTTGACGACACCGCCTTGACCGTCCGGCAGTCGGACGTGCTCGATGCGGATCTCGCCGCCTTCGTCGGCGTCATAACCCTTGAACGTCGCCGCGGCCGGCGCGTCGGGCGTCGACGAATCGTCTCCGCTGCAGCCAATCGTCGCCGAGACCGCGAGTCCCAGCGCTATGCAAGCAATGCTCGAACGCATGTATCCTCCCGATGAGGATACGAATGCTACGCTGGCGCCTCAGCGCACTCAAGCATTCGTCGCGCACTGTGTGCAAGGCTGTGCGCTTTACCACGAACGTGCACGACCAGTACTACTTACTTCGTGCTCGCATCGATGTGACGATTGTTAAGGCGTCTTGCCCATCATTAAGTAACTACGGCGCACCCCAGTGTGCAGCCGTCGACGAGCGCTGACGAGCACTGACTACTTTGCGACGATCGCGGCGCGCCGGTTACGGCCATCTGTCCTCCCATAGCGGAGACGAGTGTCTCCGTACGAGATGACCTCGATGCGCGACTCGTCGATCCCGGCGGAGATCAGGTAGTCGTGCACGCGGTCTGCGCGCTTCTGGCCGAGCACCATGTTCCCCTCGGGGCTGCCGGTGGGGTCGGCGTGGCCCTCCACGACCACGTGCAGGTCCTTGCTCTGGTTCAGCCAGCGGACGGCGCGCGCCAGGGGGCGTGCTGCCGCGGCGCTCAGGTTCGAGTGGCCGAGGGCAAAGTAGACCTCGTCGTGCACCATCGCCGGCTTGGTGGCCAGTCGCTCATCCGATTCTGCGGGCGGCGTTGTCGCCGTCGTGCGCACCTGCGTGAGAGCAGGCTTGCGCTCGGGCGCCGGTGGCGGCGGCGCGGAGCGAGCCGCGACGCGCTCGGGCTGCGCAGGTGTTCCGGGTGGCGGCTCCGACGGCGTCTCCTTCGGCTCGCTCGCCGCGACGACGCGCCGCTCGGGCTGCGCGGGACCGGCTGCGATCGGCGCCGGGCGCGCCTGAGCGGCGACGACCGTGCGGCCCTCGTCGGTGCGCACCGGCTTGCGGCCCACCTGCTGCTCGACCGTGCGGATGTCGGCGACGACATCGCCCGAGCGCACGACGACCGTCGAGCCGGTGAACGTCGACCGCGCTTCGTCCTGCTGCTTGGCGTCGGTGATCACCAGCGCATAGCTCTTCTTCTTCGCGGCCGCCGCATTCGGCGCGACCTCGACGCGATGGCCGGCGGCGGCGAGGTCGATCTCGAGCCGGCGCGGCGGGTTGCCGAGCAGCAGGATGTCCGACGGATTCGACGTCCGCGCCACCGCTTTGCGCGGCGACGAGCTCTTGACGGTGAGCTTCACGCCGCACGCGTCGGCGCGCGGAGCATGCATATCCAGCAACAGGGCCGCCAAGGCGCCAACGGCGAAGTTCCATTTCATGCGCGCACCCTCGATAAATACGAAGACGGAGGCCTCAGGTAACGAGCGGCACGTCGAACGTTCGACGGCGCAGAATGCGAGTCTACAAGAGCGCCGATCGCCCTGCAAGGACAGCCCCGATGAGCATCGCTCACGACGTTGCCGATAATTGGCTCTTCGCTGGGGTCATCTGTCTCCAATACAAATGGCCTGTCGGTCCTGGATCGGCTGTGTCGTGCGGCAGCAACGGAGTCTTGCCCGAGGCGAACACCGCCGGGCGATGTGCAGCCGTGCGCGACACCACGGCCTGCCGAGGCTCGCAAGCTTTGGATTGGAACGAGTCCGGTCGGAACCGGTATGATGCTCATCCCCTTGGAGTGAATCCAGGGAATCGCTGCAGGTAGTGAAAGGACCACTGACGCATGCCCCAGGCGCTGGCTCCCAGGCCCCCGGCCACTGAAAAGTTCGCGCTCGAGAAGTCGTTATTCGGCAAGGTCACGCATCTGGCGCTGCAAGGCACGCTCCACAACGCGTTCGAGGGCCGCAAGGTCGCTGAGGCGATCCGCACGAAGAAGGTCGTGGTCAGCTTGCGCGACGTTCGCCGGTTCGCGTCGTGGGGAATGACGGAGTGGATGGACTTCTTGCGGACCAACGCCGAGCGCGACCTCTACGTCGTCGAGTGCTCGACGTACGCGGTCGGCCAGATCAACCTGGTCACGGGCCTGCTCGGATCGGCCAAGCTGCTCAGCTTCTACGCGTCGTATCGCTGCGGCAGCTGCAGCGAGGAGTTCCAGTCGCTGTTCCTGATCCCGCGCGACCGCGACCTGATCCGCGACCTGCCGGGCAGCCACCTCGAGTGCCGGACGTGCGGCGGCCGCGCGCGCCTCGAGGACTACCCGGCGGCGTTCTTCGACAGGATCGCCGAGCGCCCGTCGTTCGACGTCGACGACGAGGTCCTCGAGTTCTTGCGATCGCATTACAAGTACGACCTCGCGCCCGACCTCGACCGGTTCCGCGCGTATCGCAGCGTGCGCGGCAACTACACGTACCTGCGCCTGTCGGGGAGCCTGGGCCGGCTGCCGGTCGAGCCGCTCGCCGCGGCGTCGGAGGGCACCACGGTGATCGACCTCGGCGGCGCGGCGCTCAATCCCGCCGACCTCGGGCCGTGGCGGACGTACGTGCACGCCGCGCTCGGCAAGCTGCCATCGCTGCAGCTGCTCAACTGCCCGCCCGGGTTCCTCGAGGCCGCGGTCGCGCCCGAGGAGCTGGCCGACAAGCTCAAGGTCCGCACGTTCGCGCTGTCGTACGACTGCCTGCGCTGCGACACGGTGAGCGTCCACATGGTGGACGTCGCCGAGAACCTCGAGCAGCTCGTCAAGGGCAGCGCGCCGCCCGCCGCATGCCCGTCGTGCCAGTCCGTGCTGGTGGCGGCGCTCAGCGCGGACCAGATCACTTGCCTGCGCTCGCTGCCCGCGCGCGATCGCGACGCCGCACTCGACAAGCTCCTGGTCAAGGCGCAGCAGCTGACCGTCGACGAGCTCGAGGACTGCCTGTCCGCGCAGCCGCGCGCGCAGCAGCCGCCGCCGCCCAAGACCAGCCGCGCGCTCTACATCGCGCTCGGGCTGTGCGCGATGGTGATCGGCGGGCTCGCGGTCACCGCGCTCGAGCTGTGGCGGCGAAGCGACGCTCCGACCATGGTGGTGGCGCCGGCCGTGCCCACGACGCCACCGCGCCCGACCTTTCAGCGCCCCGACTGGATCATGTTCGACGTGCCGGCCGCCGGGTACTGCCACGACATGATCAACCGCCTCATGTGCGTCGGCGTCTCGGCGTTTCGCCCGACGCGCGACGACGCGGTCACCGAGGCCAACGACGCCGCGCTCGAGGAGCTGGTCAACACCGTCGGGCTCAAGATCTCCGATTCGTTCTTCCGCGAGACCATCTCGCCGATCTACAGCGACATCCGCACCAAGGCGCTCGCTGCGCTGCAGGCCGCCGACCTCGATCGCTCGAGCAAGACGTACGCCGACGCCGCCGCCGTGGTCCGCAAGGCACGCCGGCGCGTGGTCGAGATCCTCCAGGCCTCCGGCGGCGCCGCGGTGCCGAGCCAGCGCTCGGACTGGTACTGGGAGGAGTACGCCGGTGAGAACGGCAAGCCCAACGAGGTCCTGGTGTTCGTGCGCTACGACGTCCCGCTCGACGCCGTGCGCGCGCTGGTCGAGCGCTACTCGACGACCACGTCGGTCCAGGGCAATAGCGCCATGACGGCGTTCCCCGCGCTGGCATGGTCGTACAGCGACTTCACCGGTGGCGCGCTCTTGACCAAGGTCGGCAAGCAGCTCGCGAGCGCCGGCATCGCCGCGCAGCAGATCATCATGGCGGTCGGCGAGCAGCGCGTCGCCGACGCGACGACGTTCGTACGGCGGCTCGGCGAGGCCGCGCACGGCGACGCCGCCATCCAGCTCACGGTGAAGTCCGGCGACGCGACCCAGCACGTCGACCTCAAGCGCTAGGCGGCGCCAGGCGAGCCGTCTTTTCCGAGCCTCAGCGGCCGTAGCCCGAGCTCGTCATCCGGCCGGCGTTCCACTCGAGGATCGTGAACGTCCAGTCGTCGAGCTGCGGCTGCCCGGCGAGGCTCTGGTCCGCGTGCGAGAGGATGGTCGCCGCCGCGTCGCGCACGCTCTGGCCGCGCGTGCGCTCGTAGACCTGCGCGAGCCGGCGCATGCCGAACACGGTGCCATTGGCCAGCATGATCTCGGGAATGCCGTCGGTGTAGATCAGGATGCGCTCGGCGGGCTCGAGGTTGCCCTCGACCAGGCCGGTCTCGAAGCCCGACTCGGTGCCGAGCGGTGCGCCGGCGCAGAAGTGCACGCGGTGCTTGCCGTTGGGGCCCAGGCTCAGGATCGGCGGCCCGCCGGCGCAGTGGAACCACCACTTGCCGGTGTTCTCCTCGAGCTCGAGCGCGGCCATCGTCATGTGGTACTTGCCCTTGGCGACGCGCAGCACCTCGCGGTTGAGCAGCTCGAGGGCCTGGCGCACGTCGTGGAGCCCGTGCTCGATCAGCACGCGGAACGCGGTGGCGACCGCGGCGGTGACCATCGCCGGCCCCGGCCCGTGGCCGGTCACGTCGCCGACCATGATGAGGTGCCGCCCGCTGCTCAGCGGCTCGTGCCACCACCAGTCGCCGCCGCACGCATCGGCCGGCCGGTAGAGCCCGAACAGCTGCACGCGCGAGGTCGCGATCTCGTTGTGCTCGGGCAAGAAGCCGCTCTGCACCGCGCCGGTGAGCTCGAGGTCGCGCTCGACGACGGCGAGCCGGCCCTCGCGCTCGGCCCGCTGCACGCGCTGCCGCTGCATGCTGAATAACAGGTACACGATGCCCGCGATCGCGAGCAGGTAGATGCCGTACGCGCGCCAGGTCCGCCACAGCGGCGGCGTCACCGACAGCGGCAGGGCGACCGCGGTCTCGTTCCACACGCCGTGGCGGTTCGACGCGCGCACGCGCAGCGTGTAGTTGCCTCCGCCGAGCTTGGTGTACGTCGCGAACGGGCGATCGGTCTCGATGAACTTGTTGTCGAAGCCCTCGAGCTTGTACGCATAGCGGTTCTTCTGCGGCGCGGCGAACGCGAGCGCGGCGAACTGGATCTCGAACGAGTCGGAGTACGAGACCTCGACGGGCGGCAGGGTCCAGATCGGGCGGCTCAGCTTGACGTCCTGGTTGAATACCTTGAACGCGGTCACCGCGACCGGCGGCACGTACGGGTCGCGCTTGATGTCGCGCGGGAAGAACGCGTTGAAGCCGGCGGGCCCGCCGAAGAACAGCTCGCCCGACTTCGTGCGCATGGTCGCGCTCTGGTTGAACTCGTTGTCCTGCATGCCGTCGGACGAGTCGTAGACCAGGAACTGGTGGGCCTTCGGATCGAGCTGCACCAGGCCGCCGCCGTTGGTGCTCATCCACAGCTTTCCGTCGTCGTCGGGCAAGAGGCCGACGACGACGTTGTAGGGCAGGCCGGAGTTGCTGGTGGTGAACCGCTCGCTCTTGCCGGTCGCGGGGTCGAGGCGGTTGAGGCCGCCGCCGTAGGTGCCGAGCCACACCGGGCCCGACGGCTCGGGATAGATCGCCACCACGTCATCGCTCGACAGGCTCGTCGGGTCGTCGGGCCGGTAGCGGAAGCTCGTCGCGGTGCCGGTGAGGAGGTTGAACTTCACCAGGCCGCCCTTGGCGGCGCCGAGCCACAGGGTCTTCTTGTCGGTCGGATCGGGGTGCAGCGTGTAGAGATGGTTCGAGGTCAGGCCGGTCGAATCGTCGGCGGTGAACGCGGTGAACACCTCGAGCTGCGGATCGAAGCGAACCAGGCCGGCGCCCCAGGTCGCGAGCCAGAGCTTGCCCTGATCGTCCTCGTGGATATCGAAGCTCGAGTCCACGGGGAGGCTGTTCGGGTTCTTGGGATCCGGGACGTACTGCTTGTAGGTCTCGGTCTTGGAGTCGAACGCGACCAGGCCGCGGCCCTTGAGCAGGAGCCACAGCGTGCCGCGGTGATCGCGCCGCACCGCCGAGATCCATGTCCCCGACTCGAGGGGGAGCGGCTCGTCGCGGCCGCCGGCGGTGTGGCGCAGCTCGTGATAGATCGTCTCGCGCTGGGACGCGCGCTCGTACTTGTGGAGGCCGTCGTTGTAGGTGCCGACCCAGAGCGTGCCGTCGGGGTCCTCGAAGAACGAGGTCGCGAGGTTGCCGGTGTGGTGCTGTCCGAACTTCAGACGGAACTCGTCGAACTTGCACACGCCCACGGTGAGCCCGCCGATCCACATGACGCCGCCGCGATCCTGGTAGACGGCCTCCACGCCGTTGAACGACAAGCTCGTCGGATCGTTGCGGTCGTGGAGGTACTGCACGACGTGCCCGGACGGTGACGGATCGAGGCGGTTGAGCCCGTTGGTCGTGCCGACCCACAGGTTCTTGTTGCGATCCTCGAACAGCGCCGTGATGTGGTCGTCGGTCAGCGTCGCCGGATCGTCGGCGATCGCACGGTAGTGCGTGAGCTTGCCGCTCGCCGGATCGAGCGCCACCACGCCTTCTCCGTCGGTGCCGATCCATACCTTGCCGCCCGGCGACACCAGGATCGCCGTGATCGGCGCGCCGCCCAGGCCGCGGTCGTCGCCCGGGCTCGGCCGGATCGCGCTGGTGCCGCCATCGGGGTTGAACCGGATCACACCCTCGCTCGCCGTGCCGATCCAGAGGTTGCCGCTGGCGTCCGAGTCGAGCGCGGTGATCGCCGCGTCGAGCGGCTTGGTCAGGTAGCTGCTGAACGCGCCGGTCGCAGCGTCGAAGCGATTGAGCCCGCCGCCGCTCATCGCGAACCACATCCGGTCC
>DATIPJ010001123.1:0-10568 GCA_035472155.1 Kofleriaceae bacterium | reverse complement strand
CGAGGCCGCGGCCGGTGTCGTCGATGTGGACGTGGGCGGCGCCGTCGGACACCTCGACGCTGGCGGTGATCGCGCCGCCGCGCGGCGTGTAGCGGATCGCGTTGGCGACCAGGTTGGAGATCGCGGTGCCCAGCATGTCGGCATCGCCCGGGATGTGGACGTCGGTCTCGCACCGCGCGACCAGCTCGACGCCGGCCTCGCGCGCGGCCGAGGCGTGCATCGCGGTGATGTCGTCGACCAGGCCGGCGAGCTCGACCTCGCCGCTCGCGGCGTCGGGGCCCTCGGCGCGCGCGAACCGCAAGAGCGAGTCGACCACGCGGCCGAGGCGCCGCAGCTCGCCGAGCGCGGTGCGCGCCGACTGCGCCCATTCGTCGGGCGAGCGCGGCCGGCGCAGCGCGACCTCGAGCTCGCTCGCGACCGCGGCGATTGGCGTGCGCAGCTCGTGGGAGGCGTCGGCTGCGAACATCGCGAGCGCGCGGTGGCCGCGCTCGAGGCGGTCGAGCAGCTCGTTGAGCGCGAGCGCGAGCGTGCGCAGCTCGTCGTCGCGCGCAGGGACATCGATGCGGCGATCGAGGTTCTCGACGGTGATCTCGCGCGCGGCGGCGATCGTGCGGTCGACCGGGGCGAGCGCGCGCCGGCTCAGCCACAGCGCGCCGACCGTCGACAGCGCCAGGCCGAGCGGCGCCGCGATCGCGAGGGGGGTCAGCACCTGGCGACGCGACGCCTCGATGGCGACCTCGGGATCCGAGCGCTCGATCGATTCCTCGACGCGGACCGCGACGTAGGCGGCGATCGCGAAGATCGCGAGCGACAGCGACGTCGCGATGAACATCCAGAGCGCCACGCGCGCGCGCAGCGAGCGGATTCGCGGCTTAGCCATCGCCGGACTCGGTCGCGCGCAGGCGATAGCCGACACCGCGCACCGCATCGATCACGACCGGGCCGTTGCCGAGCTTCTTGCGGAGGTTCGCGATGTGCACGTTGACCAGGTTGGTCCCGGGCTCGAAGTTGTACCCGAACACCTGGAGCAGGATGTCCTCGCGGCGGAGCAGCTCGCCCTTGCGCCGCAAGAACAGCGCGAGCAGCGCGTGCTCGCGCGGTGACAGCCGGACGCGGTTGTTGCCGATCGTGATCTCGAGCTCGGTGGGGTCGAGCACGAGGCCGTTGCACGACAGCGGCGCCCAGCGCGGCGCGGCGGCCCGGCGGAGCAGGGCGCGGATCCGCGCGAGCAGCTCGGCGTAGTCGAACGGCTTGATCAGGTAGTCGTCGGCGCCCTTCTCGAGCGCCTCGACGCGCGAGGTGACGGCGTCGCGCGCGGTCAATACCAGCACCGGTGCATTGATCCCGCGCGTGCGCAGCTGGTGGAGGACCTCGCTGCCGTCGATGTCGGGCAGGCCCAGATCGAGCACGACCACGTCGATGTCCTGGCGCTCGAGCCGGCGGAGCGCGGCGACACCGGTGTCGACCGCCTCGACGTTGAAACCATCCTCGCGCAGGCCCTTGGTGAGGGAGGCGGATAACGTTGCGTTATCCTCGACGATCAACAGCGCCACAGCGGGAGTTAACCATCATCCCGACCAGCGTGGCGCAGTTATGTCAGCTTAACGCGCTGGGCCAGCAGCGAGATCCATTCACAGCGCGGGCGGGTCGGGGGTGAACAGCTCGAGCTGGTTCGAGGCCGGCGCGCCGCCTCCGAGAAGCACCTGATCGTTGGGCAGCACGATCGCGAACATGCCGCTGCGGGCGAGGATCGGCAGCGTGACGACCGGCGCCAGGGTCGTGGCGTCGAGCACCTCGGCGGAGGCGATCGGTGCGCCCGCCGCATCGGTTCCACCGGCGACGATGAGGTAGCGCGAGGTCGCCGCCAGCGACGGATGCGCGCGCGGCGTGGCGATCGCATTGGCGATCACGCTGACGTTGCCATTCGTGCCGTCGACTACGAGGGCGTCGCGCAACGCCGGATCGACGCCGCCGATCACGACCGCGCGGCCACCGGGGAGCGGGGCGGTGCTCGCTCCGGCCGGGGCGCTGGTGGCCAGCGGCTCGAGCATGCCATCGCGCAGCAGGAGGATCGGATCTCCGGCGAACACCGCCGAGGTCGTGCCGTCGGGCAGGGTCAGCGTTGCACCGGCGGGCGGCAGCGCGGCGGCATCGCTGCGCGCGGCGAGCGTGCCGCGGTCGAGAGTGAGCGGCGGCGCGCCGGTGACCAGGAAGCGCTCGAGGCCGATCTGCACGATCTGCGCGCCGGTGCGCGCGAGCTCGGCCGTCTCGCTCACGGTGAGGTAGCCGCCGCTGGGCGCGGTCGTCGAGTCGAACACCCACAGCGTGCCGGTCGGGCGGCCGTCCGGGCCGGTGCCGCCGAACAGATAGACGCCGCCGCTCGAGCCGGTGCCGATCGCGAGCTGTGTGCGCGCGCCGGGCATCGGCAGGCCGGCGGACAGCGTGTGGTCGTAGGCGTTGTAGATCGAGATCGCGGTCGACGGTGCGCCGGTGCCGTCGCGGCCACCGGCGAGCACGGCGCCGTAGGCGAGCGGCGAGCTCGATATCTCGCTCAGCGCCGCCGGCAGCGCCACCGGTGCGGGTGCGATCGAGCGCGGCGGCGCCATGTAGACGACGATCTTGGCGGTGATCGCAGCGACCGAGAACGGCGGCGACTCGCCGCACGCGACCAGCGCGCCGCTGGCGTCGAAGCCCTCGACGACGAGCGCGCCCGCCTGTTGCTTGGCGTCGACCTCGAGCGCGACGTCGAACCCGCTCGACGAGCGGTCGGCCTCGACCACCTCGCGCGGGTTGGTCAGCGTGAGCCGGAGGTGCTGGACCGGGTCGAGCACCTGCGAGCCGGGCGCGGTGGTCAGCTCGACGACGAGCGTGCCGCTCGTGCCGGAGCATGCGCACAGCGCGAGCGCGGCCAGCGCCTTCACGGCGCGCGCGGCGCGCGGTGGCACGAGGATCTCGAGAGTCATCGAAGGCGCAGCCATGCTACTTGCCGCCGCGGCCGAGCTCCCGGGCGCGCTTGGTCGCCGTCTCCACCGCGTTGATCAGCGTGGTTCGCAGCCCGCCCTCCTCGAGCGTGTGCAGGCCCGCGATCGCCGTGCCACCGGGCGAGGTCACCATGTCCTTCAGCCGGCCGACGTGCTCGTCGGTCTCGAGCAGCATCTTGGCCGAGCCCATCACGGTCTGGGCGGCGAGCTTCTGCGCATTGCGCCGCGACAGCCCGACCTTGACGCCGGCATCGGACAGCGCCTCCAGGATGAGGAAGATGTACGCGGGGCCCGAGCCCGACAGCCCGGTGACGGCGTCCAGATGGTGCTCGTCGAGCACGACCGTCACGCCGACCGCATCGAACAGCGCCTTGGCGGTCGCCAGGTCGGCCTCGCGCGCGTGCTTGCCGGGCGCGATCGCGGTCGCCCCGGCGCCGACCAGCGCGGGGGTGTTGGGCATCGAGCGCACCACGCGCACGCCCTCGGCGAGGGTGTCCTCGATCGTCTCGGTGTCGACGCCCGCCGCGATCGAGACCACCAGCGTGCCGGCGCGCAGCTCGGGGCCGACCTCGCGCAGCACCTTGTCGAGGATCTGCGGCTTGACGCTGAGGACGACCAGGCTCGCCTTGCGGGCGACCTCGCGGTTATCCTGCGTGATCGCCACGCCGTAGCTCTTCGCTAGCTCGTCGAGCCGCTCGCGGCGCGGCCCCGAGGCCGTGATCCGCTCGGCGGCGACGTGGCCGCCGCGCACCAGGCCGCGCATCAGCGCCTCGGCCATGTTCCCGGCACCGATGAACCCGATCGTGTGGTCTGCGAGGATCGACAAGGCCCATGGTGTAGCACGGAGGAGTTAGAGCGGCGTTAACTGGCAATCGAGATCGCGGGCCCGTTTTGCGCCGCATGCAACGGTGTTGTTGCCAACGCAACGACGCGTGGCGCTGTGTTCGCTCGCTGGAGGACCCATGCGCACTCGCTCTGTGATCGCAACGCTCGTGACGCTGTTCGCGGGAGGCTGCGTCACCAACGACGCCCCGGCCGAGGATCGACCCGCGACCGCGACGCAGGACCTGCTCGATTTCCACTGTCTCAACCACACGAGCATCCATGTCGTGACCTGCTCGGGATCGATCTCGCTATTCCCGATCACGATCACGATCGACAGCCTGCGCGTGCTGAGTGACAACGAGGTGAGCCTGCTCAACGATGACCTGAACGACGTCTCGGTCCTCGACGGCAGTATCGTGGACCACAACGAGATCCTCGACGACGTCGAGGCCCGCGTGGCCGACACCTTCCTCGACGAATTCCATGTCGTCGTGACGGCCGCCGAGATCGCCGTCTGCACGGTCGTCGCAGGGACGCAGATCTGCCGTTGATCGGTCAGGCGTAGCGCAGCCAGGCGGCGATGTCTCCCAGCGCGGCGACCTCGTCGATGCCGCCGGCATCGACCGCGGCGCGGGGCATGCCGTAGATCATCGAGGTCGCCTGGTCCTGCGCGAGGGTCTTGCCGTCGGCGCGCTTGATCGCGAGCGCCCCGGCCGCGCCGTCGCGGCCCATGCCGGTCATGACGACCGCGAGCGAGCGGCGACCGTAGGTCCGCGCGGCGGACATCATCGTCACGTCGGCGGCCGGGCGGCAGCCGTGGACCATCGGGCCGTCGGTGAGCATGACCAGGCCGCGGTCGTCGAACTCGAGGTGGCGATCGCCGGGCGCGATCAGCACGAGCCCGGGGTGCGGCCGGTCGCCGTCGTGGGCCTCCTGCACGGCGACGCGGCTGACGGCGTCGAGTCGCTCGGCGAGCGCGCCGGTGAACGCCGCCGGCATGTGCTGCACGACGACGATCGCGAGCCGCAGGTCGGGCGGCAGCGCGGGTACGACCTCCGACAGCGCCGCTGGGCCGCCGGTCGACACGCCGATGACGCAGAGGCGCGACAGGACGCCCGGCGAGCTCGCGGAGAGCGCGGGCCACGACGACGACGAGCGCATCGCCGTGAGCGAGCCCGAGCTCCGGGTCGGCGCCGGCGGCTGCACCGGGCGCGGCCGGGCCTGCGCGGCACCGATCAGCTTGCGGCTCAGCTCGTCGGCCACGCGCGAGAGGTCGACCGAGACCTCGCCGTCGGGCTTGGTCATGAAGTCGACCGCGCCGGCGGCGAGCGCGTCGAACGTCTCCTTGGCGCCCTGCCGGGTGTGGGCGGAGAACATCACGACCGGGGTCGGGCGCTGCTGCATGATCTGGCGCACCGCCTCGGCGCCGGTCATGCCCGGCATGTTGAAGTCCATCGTGACCACGTCGGGCGCGAGCCGCGCGATCTGGGCGAGCGCGTCGCGGCCGTCCTTGGCGTGGCCGACGACCTCGAACGGGCCGCCGGCGAGCGCCTTGCTGATCGCGGCGCGCATGAACAGCGAATCGTCGACGACGAGCACGCGGATCCTGCGGCGGGGAGGCGGCGCGTGGCTCATGCGTCCTCCGCGAGCGACTCGACGACGTAGCCGGTGACCGGCGCCGCCACGCCCTTGAGCTCGAGGCCGGGCATCGCGCGGACCTGGGCGCGCTCGCCGAGGGCGGCGCGGGTCGACGCGCTGACCAGCACGCTGCCCGGCGGGCATCGGGTCTCGTAGCGGTTGGCCTGGTTCACGGTGTCGCCGATCACCGTATAGTCGCGGCGCACGACGCGCGAGCCGAGATCGCCGCGGACGACGGGGCCGGTGTTGATCCCGATCCGCATCGCGAGCTGTACCGTGCGGCCCTGGTTGAACCCCGGCATCGCGGCCTGCATCGCGAGGCCTGCGCGCACGGCGCGCTCGGCAGAGGAGGGCTTGCCGCGCAGCTCGTCGAACACGGCCATGATCGCGTCGCCGATGAACTTGTCGATGTCGCCGCTGTGCTGCTTGATGATCGGGCACGTGGCGTCGAAGTAGTCGTTGAGCAGCGCGATCAGCTCGGCGGGCGACAGCTGCGCCGACATCGGCGTGAAGCCGACGAGGTCGGAGAACAGGACGCTCACATCGCGCTGCTCGGCGCGGAACGCGAGCACCTCGCCGCGCGCCGCGCGCTGCTCGGCGGCGGCCCGCGCGCCGTCGGAGATGAACAGCGAGGAGGCCTCCTTGTAGGCGATCAGGCGGCGCTCGGCGAGCGTGCGCTCGACGAGGGCGATGCACTTGTCCTGCGAGAACGGCTTGACCAGGTAGGCCGACGCGCCGGCGGCGCGCATCTGCGCCATGTCGCGCCTGGAGTCGCGCGCGGTCAGCATGATGACGGGGATCTGGCGCAGCTCGGGGTCGCGGCGCAGCGCGTGGACCAGCTCGAAGCCGTTCATCACGGGCATCTCGTAGTCGCTGACGACGAGCGCCGGGCGGCTCGCCTGCGCCTTGTCGAGCGCGATCTTGCCGTTCTCGGCGGTGGCGACCTCGAAGCCCTGGCGCGCGAGGCAGTCGGCGACGTAGTGGCGCTGCGCGGGCGAATCGTCGACGACCAGGATGCGCTCGCGCGACGCCGGCAGCGAGCCGAGCACGAGCGCGCGCACGCGGGTCGACAGCTCCTCGGGGAGCACCGGCTTGACCAGATAGTCGTCGGCGCCGGCGTCGAAGCCGCGCTCGAGGTCGGCGGCCTCGCCCAGCGACGAGCAGATCAGCACGGGCACGTGCGCGGTCGCCGCGTCGGCCTTGAGCGCCTTGCACACGCCGTAGCCGTCGACGAGCGGCATCTCGACATCGGTGATGACCAGATCCGGGGCGATCCGGCGCGCCAGCTCGATCGCCTCGGCGCCGTCGCCGGCCGAGCGGACCTCGTAGCCCTCGTCCTCGAGGATCGGCACGGTGTGGCGGTGGATCAGCGGCGAGTCGTCGGCGAGCAGCACCAGCTTGCGGGCGCGCGTCGTCGCCCCGACCACGTCGAGGACCTCGGCGTCGGAGAACGGCACGAGCAGGAAGCCGTCGGCGTCGACCTCGCGCGCGAGGCGGCGGTCGGCGGGCGCGACCCCGACGACGATCGCCGCGATCGGGCGCGGGGCGGCGCGCAGCATCGCCACCGTGTCGTCGAGCGAGCGATCGGGCAGCCGGCGCGGCAACAGCGCGACCTGGGGGGCGAGCTCGGGCAGCCGGCGCTCGAGCTCGGCGACCGAAGCGACCTGGGTGACCGTCGCGCCGAGCGGCTCGAGCGGGCGCCGGGCGAGCGCACCGAGCACGGGCTCATCGGTCACCACCACCACGTTCACGCAGGCTCTCCGTCGGGCCGGTCTGCCGCGATCTCCGGCCCCGGCGTTGCATGGCCGAGCAGCTTGCGCACGACCCGCAGCAGCATCGCCCGATCGTGCGGCTTGGTGATGTACTCGTCGACGCCCGCGTCGAAGCCGCGCACGCGGTCGATGCGCTCGCCCATGCTGGTCACCATCACGATCGGCGTGGCGGCGTACTCGGGCATCGCGCGCAGCGCGCGGGTCAGGTCGTAGCCGTCGAGCTTGGGCATCACCACGTCGGTCGAGACCAGGTCGAACGGCCGCGTGCGCGCGAGCTCGAGGCCGTGCTGGCCGTCGATCGCGACGGTGACCAGGTAGCCGGCCTCGGTGAGCAGGCGGCGCAGCGACTCGCGCACGATGTCCGAATCCTCGACGAGCAGGATGTGGCCGCCGGCGGCGCGGGGCTGCGCGGCGGGCGGACGGCGCGGCGCCACGGGGCGATCGAGCGCGCGCCGCAGGATCGCCGGCACATCCAGGATCAGCGCGACGCGGTCGCCCAGCAGCGTGGCCCCGGCGGTGCACGGCACGTTGGCGAGCAGCGGCCCGAGCGACTTGATCACGATCTCGCGCTTGCCGATCAGGTGATCACAGACCAGGCCGTAGCGCTGGCCGGCGTGCTCGACCAGCACGAGCTGCAGCACGCCGTCGCTCGCACCATCGAGCTCGAGCACCGCGTCGAGCCGGATCAGCGGCACGTGGTGGCCGCGCACGACGGCTACCTCGCGGTCGCCGATCCGCTCGATCTCTCGCGGGTCGATCGCCAGCACGCGGCGCACGATGTCGAGCGGGATCGCGAACGTCTCGCCGCCGGCGCGCGCGACGATGACCTGGATGATCGCGAGGGTCAGCGGCAGCTTGAGCACGAACGCGCTTCCTTGTCCGGGGGTGGATTGCACCTCGATGGTGCCCTTGAGGCGCGAGACAATGGCCTGGCGCACGATGTCCATGCCGACGCCGCGGCCCGAGACCTCCGTGACCTGCGCCGCGGTCGAGAACCCGGGGCGAAAGATCAGCTCGCGCGCGGCGCGATCGTCGAGCGCCTCGGCCTCGGCCGCCGTGACCAGGCCGCGCTCGACGGCGCGCTTGCGCAGCTTGTCGGGATCGAGCCCGCGACCGTCGTCGGTGACCCGGATCTCGACCTGGTTGCCGCGGTGCGCGGCGGACAGCCGGATCGCGCCCTCGGCGGGCTTGCCGGCGGCCGCGCGCGCATCGGGCGCCTCGATGCCGTGATCGACCGCGTTGCGCACGAGGTGCACCAGCGGCTCGTCGAGCGCCTCGACCAGCAGCTTGTCGAGCTCGGTGTCCTCGCCCTCGAGCTCGAGCCGCGCGCGCTTGCCCAGGCCGGCTGCGAGGTCACGCACGGTGCGCACGTGCTTGCGGAACACGCCGGCGACCGAGATCATGCGCAGCCGCATCACCTGCTCGCGCAGCTCGCCGGAGATCGCGTCGAGCCGCCCGGTGCCCTGGTCGAGATCGGTGGCGACGTCGGCGAGCACGCGCTCGATGCGCGACAGCTCGTCGCCGAGGTGATCGAGCCCTGCGCTGCGAAAACCGCCGCGCGCGACGCGGCGAGCGACGCCGCGCTCGGTGGCGAGCTCCGACGTGATCGATCCCAGCGCATGGACCGCGCTGCGCAGCCCATCGCGGCCGAGTAACAGCTCGCCGACGAGGTTGAGCAGTCGATCGAGCTTGTCGAAGTCGACGCGAATGGTCTGGCGCGCGGCATCGGCAGCGCTTCGGCCCGCGCCGGTCGCGACGCCCGCGGCAGCGTCGGCGAGCGCGGCGGTGGTTTCCGATGCGCCGTGGGCCGCGCCCGTGCGCACCACCGGCGTGCCGGGGTTGCGCAGCCGCACGATCACCGGTGCCGGGTCGATCGCGAGCGCAGCGCCCGCGCGCGCCTGGGCGAGCATGTCGCGCAACACATCGAGCGCCGCGAGCAGCGCATCGATCACCGGGCCATCGACCGCGCGCCCGGCATCGCGGATCTGACCGACCAGATCCTCGGCGGCGTGCGCCAGCTGGTTGACCGGTGCGAGCCCGACCATCGCCGAGCTGCCCTTGATCGTATGCAGGTCGCGAAACACATCGCCCACCAGCTCCGCATCGCCGGGCCGGCGCTCGATCTCCATGAGCTTGCCGGCGAGCGCGGCGATCCGGTCGGTCGCCTCGTCGAAGAACAGCTCGATCATATCGTCGTCGACCGCCGGCTCCCACGCAAATGCCGTCACCGGCCCTGCGCTCACGCCCGATGGCCCGGTCGCGGTTGACGGATCGGCGATGGTCGCCGGCGATCCGAAGGCCGCCGGGCCGGTCGTGGTGTCGAGCGCGCGGCGGAGCTCCTCGAGCGGCAGGTCCTCGACGCGCGCGCCGGATCGATCGGCGTTCGCGAGCTGGGAGAACGCATCGCGCAGGGTCGAGATCGCCGCGTCGAGCTCTGGCGTGACCCCCGGGCTGCCTTCCCCCGCGGGACGGTCGACGGTCCGATCGATCGCGTGCTCGATCGCCAGGGCGAGCCGGCCGACGTCCTCGGCGCCGAGCAGGAGGCTCGACAACCCGATCCGGAACGCGAGCTGGCCGAGCGCAGCCAGACGCGTTGCATCGCCGGTGGTCTCGGACAGCGATGCGGCGTCGGCCAGCGCGGTGGCATCGGCGCCGGCGCGGAGGACGTAGTCGTCCCACAGCGCGGCTGCCGTCGCCCCCGGTGGGCCGGTGGTCGTCATGCGGCTTCTCCGTCGAAGCCGTGGCGTGCCAGCCAGCGACGCACACCGGGCCGCGTGGCTCGTACCGAGAGATCGATGCCGGCGGTGTGTGCGGCCGCGCGGGCGCGACGAAGCACCGGCGCCAGATCATCCTCGATGAGATCGGCGCCGTCGAGATCGATCGTCAGCGAGCGCAGCCCGGGCTGCGCCAGTCGCGCGGACAGCTCGGCGATCACGCGCGCTGCCACCGGGTGACCACGCAGGATCAGCTCGTCGTGCGCCGGCGGCGCGCTGGTCAACAGGACGGGCGGCGGGGTTCGATCGTCGGCTGCGTCGACCGACGGCACGGGGCGAGGTGCTCGAGCCGGCGCCGGGCTCGGCACGGGCGTCTGTCGTCGAGCGCGCGGAGGCGCCGCCGGATCGCGGCGGACATAGTAGATGGCCTCGCCGCTGCGATGACCGTCGAGCTCCGGGATATCGCGCAGCGATTCGCTGTAGCCGACGAACAGGAAGCCGCCGGGGACGGTTGCCGCGATCAGTCGGTCGATCGTCCGCCGGCGCGCCTCGGGCGTGAAGTAGATGAGCACGTTGCGGCACCAGACCAGGTCGCAGCCCTGGGGGAACGGCCCGGTGAGCAAGTTCGACTGCTCGAG
>DATIPJ010001122.1:0-1836 GCA_035472155.1 Kofleriaceae bacterium | reverse complement strand
CGCCGTGCACTTTCATCGCACCCTCGCCGACGCGTGCGATCGCCATCGGCCGATCGGCGATTACCCGCGATTCAAGAAGTGGTGTGACGACTACTTCTTTCTCCCGCATCGCGGCGAGACGCGCGGCGTCGGCGGCGTGTTCTTCGACAACCTCGGCGCCAAGGACGAGCATCCGCTCGAGGCCATCTTCGACTTCGTACGCGAGGTCGCCAGTAGCTTTGTCGCGGCGTATGTCCCGATCGCGCAGCGCCGCATGGGCCTGCCCTTCGGCGAGACCGAGCGCACCTGGCAGCTCCGCCGGCGCGGCCGCTACGTCGAGTTCAACCTGATCCATGACCGCGGCACGCTGTTTGGCCTCAAGACCAACGGCCGGATCGAATCGATCCTGATGTCGCTGCCCCCTGCGGTGCGCTGGGACTACGATGTGATGCCCCAGCCGGGCTCGCCGGAGGCCGACCTCGTGGCCCACCTGCGCCCGCTCGACTGGCTCGAGCGCTGATCACATTCACATCTGCTACCGCAATTCAGGAGGTTCGATATGGGAGTTGTCAAGAAACCAACGCCCGCCGAGCTACGCGATGTCGCGACCGGCCTCGGGCTACACCTCACCGACGCAGACGTGGCGTCGTACCTGGAGCTCATGACCGGTACGATCGACGGCTACAACCTGCTTGCGGAGATGCCCAATTACCTGCCGCAGGTGAAGTATCCGCGCACTCCCGGCTATTTCCCGGAGGGCGACGACAATCCCAATAACGCCTGGTACGTCAAGTCGACGATCAAAGGGGCCAGCGGCGGCAAGCTCGCCGGCAAGACCGTCGCGATCAAGGACAATGTCTGCGTCGCAGGCGTGCCGATGCTCAACGGCTCCTCCACCCTCGAGGGCTACACTCCCGACGTCGACGCCACCCTCGTCACCCGCATCCTCGACGCGGGCGGCACCATCGTCGGCAAGGTTCACTGCGAGTGCTTCTGCTTCTCGGGCGGCAGCCACACCGGCGCCTACGGCCCGGTCCACAACCCGCGCAAGCGCGGCTACTCCGCGGGCGGCTCGTCGTCGGGCAGCGCCGCCGTCGTCGCCAGCGGCGAGGTCGACATGGCGATCGGCGGTGACCAGGGCGGCTCGATCCGGATGCCGGCGTCGTACTGCGGCATCTACGGCCTCAAGCCGACCTGGGGCCTCGTGCCGTACACCGGCGTGATGCCGATCGAGCTCACGCTCGACCATGCCGGGCCGATGACCGCGACGGTCGCCGACAACGCGCTGCTGCTCGAGGTGCTGGCCGGCCCCGACGGGCTCGATCCTCGCCAGGGCAAGGCACCGCCGCCGGCGCGCTACACCGAGGCGCTCGGCCAGAGGATCGCCGGCCTCAAGATCGGTGTGCTCAAGGAAGGCTTCGAGGCGCCCAACGCCGAGCCCGACGTGCTCGCGATGGTGCGCAAGGGCGCCGAGCAGTTCACCCGGCTCGGCGCCAGCGTCGAGGCGGTGTCGGTGCCGATGCACCCCGCAGCGATGGCGATCTGGTCGGCGATCGCCCACGAGGGCGCGACCGCGCAGATGATGCTGGGCAACGGTTTCGGCTTCAACTGGAAGGGCCTGTACGTCACCAGCCTGCTCGACGCCCACGCCGGGTGGCGGCAGCGCGCCGACGAGCTGTCGGACACGCTCAAGATCACCATGCTCGCCGGCTACTACGTGATGCACAAGTACCGCGGCCACTACTACGCCAAGGCCCAGAACCTCGGGCGCTCGCTGCGGGCCGCCTACGACGCGGTGCTGAAGGACTACGACCTGCTGCTGATGCCGACCTTGCCCGTCAAGGCCACACCGATTCC
>DATIPJ010001121.1:0-3875 GCA_035472155.1 Kofleriaceae bacterium | reverse complement strand
CGACCGGCTCGCGGACCGCGGCATCACCGTCGAGCGCGGGACGCGGCTGGTGTCCTTCGAGGCGCGGGCGGACGGCGTCACCGCGCATCTGCAGCGGGGCGACGGACCCCCGGTCGCCTGCCGCGCGGCGTACCTGGCGGGCTGCGACGGCGCGCGGTCCGTCGTGCGCAAGGGGATCGGTGCCGAGTTTCCTGGCGGCACTTACGACCATCTCTTCTACGTCGCTGACGTCGCGGCCGACGGTCCGGTCATGAACGGTGAGCTGCATCTGGATCTCGACGAGGCTGACCTCGTCTTCGTGTTCCCGCTGCAGGGGGAGGGTCGGGCGCGGCTGATCGGCACCATCCGCACATCTGCTGGCGAAGGGGCCGGCAGCGACGAAGCCGCCGCGGTGACCTGGCATGACGTCAGCGGCGACGTATTGCGGCGGATGCGGATTCACGTCCAGAAGGTGAACTGGTTTTCGACGTACCACGTGCACCATCGCGTCGCCTCGCACTTTCGCGAGGGGCGGGTGTTCTTGCTGGGCGACGCCGCGCACATTCACAGCCCCGTGGGCGGGCAGGGGATGAATACGGGCATTGGCGACGCCGTCAACCTGGCGTGGAAGCTGGCCGCCGTGTTGCGCGGCGCCGATCCCAGCGTGCTGGACACGTACGAGCCCGAACGCATCGGCTTTGCGCGGCGGTTGGTGGCGACGACCGACCGCGCGTTCCAGCTGGCGACCAGCCGCTCTGCCGCCGCGCGCCCCATCCGCCGGTCGATCATCCCCGCGCTGCTGCCGCGCCTGTTCGCGCGCGCCGACACGCAGCGCGTGATGTTCCGGATCGTTTCACAGACCCGCATTCGATACCGTCACAGCTGGTTATCCGTGGGGCACGCACACGGCATCCACGCGGGCGACCGCCTGCCGTGGGTCGACGGCACGCCCGACAACTTCGCCCCGCTGACCGGTGTCGCCTGGCAGGCCCAGATCTACGGCCACGCGTCGCCCGAGATCGCCAGCGCCTGCAACGCGCGCAACATCGATCTTCGCCCGATGCCCTGGACCCCCGCCTGCAGCGAAGCCGGCTTCGTCGAGGGCGGCCTTTACCTGATCCGCCCCGACGGTTACATCGGCCTCGTCGACGCCAAGGCCGACGCCGATCGTCTGCAGCGGTATCTGGACGCGCGCGTCCCGTCTTGATCGTGCGAGCGACAGCCGGTCGCTTCACTTCGTCTTGGTGAGCAAGCCGATCTTCCACGGCAGGCTGTTGTAAGGTATGCGTTCGACGAATACCGTCGCTGACGGCGCCGGGGCGGGGTGCTACTTGGTGGGGCGATGGTCGTCGAGCAAGCCGAGGGATGCGCGCCTGAAGACGTTGGCGTCGAGACGCTGCTGAGCATCCTCGTTCTCGAGGGTCTTCTTCCAGTTGAGGGGAGCGAGATCCAAAACCCGGCGGAGCGGCCAGCCGGGCAAGAGGCAGAAGAGATCGCGGAGGTACGCCCAAGGCTCGATATCGTGGAGCTGACAGCTCGCCAGCAGGGACACGAATGCGGCGTTGATCTCGGCGGCGTCATCGGTGCCGACGAAGAGCCAATTCTTCCTTCCGATGGCCTCACGGCGCAGGGCTCTCTCGGAACCGTTGTTGTGGATCGGAAGCCGGCCATCGTCCAGGAAACGCTGGAGCGCGACGCGCTGATTGAGGGCGTAGCCGATAGCCTTCGCGGTCGGCGTCTCGTCGAGGACCTGGTTGGCTTCCGCCTGGCACCAGGTGAAGAAAGCGTCGACGATGGCCTTGGACTGGGCCCGCCGGGCGGCAAGCCGCGCTTCGGGCGGCGCGGCCGCGGCCTCGCGCTCCACCCGAAACAAACCGCCGATGTACGCCAGCGCCTGGCGCGCTCGCTCCGGATCAGTCTCGAGCGCCTTCCACCAATACCTCCGCGCGTGCGCCCAGCACGCGACCTCGATCAGGGTCCCGCGCTTGTACAGGTGGTCGAACACGGCATGCGCGTCGGCCACCAGGTAGCCCTCGTATCCGTCGAGCAGCTCGTCGACGGCGGCGCCGTCGTGCTTGGCGGTGTACCGAAACAGCACGTGCCGCTCGGGCGCGATGACCACCCAGAAGTGTCCGCGGCGGCATTTCTCGGGCGCCTGCACCAGCACGCCCGTCGCGTCCGTGCACAAGTACGGCGCGCCGCGCGCGTCCGCCCACATCGCATCGAGCAGCGGCTTGACCAGCCCCCCCAGCGCCTCATGCCATCCGCAGATTGTCGACCGCGCCAGCTCGAGCCCCTCGCGCCCGTAAATCCGCTCGAGACGGTGCAGCGGCAGGTGGTCCTGCCAGCGACGGACGATGGTGTCGGCGAGCAGGCCGGGCCCGGCCAGGGCGCGATCGACGGGCAGCTCGGGCGGCGGCGCCTGCAGCACGGTCGTCTCGGCGGCGGGGTCGCGCCCCTTGGGCACGAACTTGGGCTTGCGGACGCGCACGACCACCAGCGATGCGGGCCGTCGCTCGACGGTCTCGGTCACGTCTTCGCCGATGCGCACGAAGGCGTCGGTGCCCTTCTCCTGCACCTCGGGTGGCAGCACCTCGACCTCGACGCGCGGGAGCTTCTCGGGAAGCGGCTTGCGGCCGGTCGGCTTGGCGCGCGTGTGCGCCGTAATTGGCGTCTCCGCCGGAGGCGCCGGTGGCGGCGGCGGTGCCGCGCTCTGCCCGCTACCGTCGCCGAGCAGCATGCCCAGCATCGACATCGTGAGCTGCGCGTCACCGCCTGACAGCCGCTCGCGCTTCGGGCCCAACAGCCCCAGCTCGAGCTTGCGGCACCGCTCGATCATTTGCAGGTACAGCTTGCGGTACTCGTCGCGCTCCGCGGCCAGCGCCGCGCGCTCCGCGGCCAAGGTCTCGACGCGCGCGCTTAATTCGGCGAGCTTGGCTTCGATCGAGGTGGCGGCACCATCCGTCACGGCGATGCTCGTCAGAAAACACACCCGCGATCGATCCGTCAAGCGGCTGCGCGTCGTTTGTCGTCCTTCGCGACGCCGGCCAGAAGCCGCGCGAGCGCCGCGCCGTCGATGTGGATCGACACCGCGCCATTGGCCGCCGCGGGTAGCTCGAACACCGCCCGATGAAGACGTTTGTAGAGCAGGCAAAGGCCATTGCGGTCGAACCACAGCACCTTGAGCCGCGTCGCCGACTTTCCGGCGAACACGAACAGCGCGCCACCTTCGACTGGGTCCTGTCCCACGCGCTCTCGTGCGACTTGCGCCAGCCGGTCGAACCCATACCGCATGTCCACAGGCTCGGTGCAGACGAAGATGCGTACCCCGCCAGGGATCACGACGCCGCCTCCACAACGCGCATCAGCCGCGCCAGCGCCGCCTCGTCGAACGACGTCGCCACGACCACGGACCGGCCGCCAACCAGCCGCACCTCGAACCTTTCGTCGGGCGGCGACACAGGCGCCCGCACCTCGACGATCTTTGCCAATGCCACTGCGCCCGCTCCGCGCGCCGTCTCCTCCACCGCCGTCCGCCAGCGGTACAGCGTCTGTGTCGATATCCCGATTCGGCCCGCAAATGCGATCGCGCTCTCGCCGCTTGCGTCCCACTCGGCCAGCATCCTGCGCCACTCCTCGCGGCGTCTTCGCCTTTGCTTCATGCAGCGACAATTACGCCATCGCCGGGCGTCTCGTCAGCTACGCGACTCGTCGGACGGATACGAAACCGCCGGGGGATCGTCGCCGTTGGTATTGTCGTCTAGGCACACCGGCCGCAAAGGTGACCTCGTCGACGCTCGTCGCGCCATTTGCCGGCCCCCTACTTGTCTCGAAATCCATGGGCGCAAGAGCTTCCGTCGGGGAGCGAAGCTAGTTTTGATCGGGCGCGCCGTTGT
>DATIPJ010001120.1:0-2274 GCA_035472155.1 Kofleriaceae bacterium | reverse complement strand
CGAGGCCGCGGCGAAGGCCGCGAACGCCGCGTCGAGCGCATCGCGAAACACCGGCCAGCGCGCGTACAGCCCCCGGCCCATGCCGAGCCGCTGCGCGCCTTGCCCGGTGAACAGCCACGCGAGCTTCCCGCGTGCGGCGCCGACCTGACCGTGCGCGGCCCCCCTCGGCGTCTCGCCGCGGCCGATCGCCTCGAGCGCGCTGGCCAGCTCATCCGACGACGCCGCCGTGATCGCGATCCGATGCTCGTGGTGAACGCGCGTGGTGGCCAGGCTGTAGGCGAGGTCCCGGAGGCAGGGCGCCATGGCGCCGCGCAGGCGGCGGGCGACGTCCGTCAGCGCGCCGGGCGCCCTGGCCGACAGCACGAAGAGCTCCGTCCGCGCCGCCGGCTCGACGGCATCGCGCACGACATATGGCGTGGCGCTGGGCTGCGATGCAGCGCCGTCCTGCCGGCGAGGCGGCTGCTCCAGCAGCAGGTGGGCATTGGTTCCTCCGAGACCGAGCGACGACACCGCCGCACGCCGCGGCGCGCCCGGCGAGTCCCAGCGCGCGAGCTCGGTCACGACCGCGAACGGCGTACGCTCGAGCCCGAGCCGCGGGTTGGGGCGCTCGAAGTGCAGGCTCGGCGGAATCAGCCCGTGCTCGACGACGAGCGCGGCCTTGATCAGCGACGCGACCCCGGCTGCTTGCTCGAGGTGGCCGATGTTGCCCTTGACCGACCCGAGCTTGCAGTAGCCGGTGCGCGCCGTCTGGCGCCGGAACGCGCGGGTCAAGGCGCTGACCTCGACCGGGTCGCCCAGCGTGGTGGCGGTGCCGTGAGCCTCGACGTAGCCGACGGTATCGGCATCGACGCGAGCCACCCCGAGCGCCTCGCTGACCACGCGGGTGATGCCGTCGGCGCTCGACGCCGCATAGCTCAGCTTGCCGGCGCCGTCGTTGTTGGTCGCCGAGCCCAGGATCACGGCGCGGATCGCGTCGCGATCGGCCAGCGCATCGTCGAGCCGCTTGAGCACGACCACGCCGGCGCCGCTGCCGAAGATCGTGCCCTGGGCGCGCGCGTCGAACGGGCGGCAATGCCCGTCGGGCGACAGGATGCCGCCGTCCTCGAACAGGTAGCCGGCGCGATGCGGTACGCGAACGTTGACCCCTCCCGCGAGGGCCATGTCGCACTCGCCGGCGAGGATCGCCTGACACGCCATGTGGACCGCCACCAGCGAGGTCGAGCACGCCGTCTGCACCGTGACGCTCGGGCCGGTCAGGTTGAGCTGAAACGACGCCCGGGTGGCGAAGAAGTCGCGGTCGTTGCCGAGGTGCTGAACGCTGCCCGTGCTGCCTCGCAGCTCGCTGCTCGCGGTCCCCATCAGGTAGGTCGTCGTGCTGCCACCGCTACCCACGAACACGCCGACCGGGCGGCCGCGCTCGCCCGTGAACCCGGCGTGCTCCATCGCCTCCCACGCAACCTCGAGGAAGATCCGGTGCTGGGGGTCCATGACCCGGGCCTCGCGCGGCGAGTAGCGAAAGAATGCGGCGTCGAACGCCGCGATGTCGGCCAGGATCGGGGCGGCGGGCACGTAGCTGGGGTGGCGGACCAGCGACCTCGGCACGCCGGCAGCCACGAGCTCGCGCTCGTCGAAGAACGCGATCGACTCCACGCCGCGACACAGGTTGTCCCAGTAGGTAGCGACGTCCGGAGCCCCGGGGAACCGCGCCGCGTAGCCGACGATCGCGACTGCTGGCACTACTCGCTCCGGCCGCTGGCGCGAAGCCGGCGCTCCGCCCGGTTGCTGCCGGCCTGCTCGGAGTCGGTCGCCGGCTGCTCACCGGCGAACAGGCGCCGATACGCGTCGCACAGGTCCCCCACGGTGCGCACGCTGGTCACCGGCACCAGCTCGGCGAACGGATCGCCTTCGAGCGAGATCTCGAGACGAGCCAGCAGCACGGCGAGATCGAGCGAGCGAAACCCCAGATCCGCAATGAGGTGGTCGGAGTTCGAGACCGCTGGATGGTCCGGAGCATGCTCTCGCACCGCCGTCAGGACGACGTCATGGACAACACGCTCGATGTGAGAAACGTCCTGCATGGATAACCCCTGTGTCATTGGCAGTCGTCGACGTGTCAAAGCTGCAATGTTCGCATGTGCCAGATACGGCAAAATACGATCACCGCAACGCGATAGTCACGACAGCGCGTGGTTCGCTATCTCGGATGACCTGACCACGGGTGAGATGTCTAGTACGTCGCGAGTGGGTTGTCGACTTCGGACTGCACAGTTCGGC
>DATIPJ010001119.1:0-4317 GCA_035472155.1 Kofleriaceae bacterium | reverse complement strand
GTGCTCAGCTGCTCGAGGAGCGCGGCGCGCCCCGGCGAGGTCAGCTCGCGCACCAGGCGGCGAAACTGCTTGTTGTTGTCGACGCAGGCCTGCAGCTCGAGCAGGAGCTTGCGGATCTGGAGCAGGCGCCGGGTCGATGGGATGTGGTTGACGACCTCGCCGGGCTCGAACGACGCCATCGACGTGACCGGGATGGTGACGTCGAACGGCGCGCCGTTCTTCTCGACGTGGTTCGCGATGCCCTTGAGCTCGACATTGATGTTGAGCTTGGAGATCACCGCATCGAGATTGCGGCCGTTCAGATCGTGGATCTTGCGCTCCTCGAACTCATCCTTGGGGCGCGGCGCGTCGCCGGGCGCCGGCTCGGGCTTCATCGACCGCCCGGTCAGATCACCGACCACCAGCAGCCGGAGCGGCAGCTCCTTCTCCTTGCGCGGCTGGTCGGGCTGCCGCGTGTCGTACGTCAACATGATTCTAGATTTCGGGACCGAATTCCGGGCCGTCATTGGCCACCTCGCTTCCTCGTGTCGTTGAATGACCACTAATGGCGATCCGAGCGACGAACCACAATGGGACATTCGGTCCGAGCGCGGCCGCGCCACCGTCGGAGTGATCGTCGGAGCGATAGGACGAATTGTCATCTCGTGCGATGGGCTTCGCGCGCCAACAATGGTCGTCCGAGGTAGCGATGAAGACCGATGGCGTTGTCGATCAAGTGACCACGATCCTGCGCGGGTTCTCCGCGCTCGAGTGGGTGCTGCTCGCGGTCGGGCTGCTGGTGCTGCTCGTCGCCGGCGTTCTGTGGTGGCGGCATCGCCAGCGAGCCGCCGCGCACGACGCGGCCGGGCCGATCGCGGCGGCGCCCGTGAAGCCGGTGGTCCAGCTCGGCAAGCAGCTGCAGGCCGATGCGCGGCGGTTTCGTCGCGCGCTACCGGCGCCCGCGCGGCGCAGCTTCGATTCGTTTCATCCGGTCGTCGTGCTCGGCACCGAATCGTCGGGCAAGGCGGCGATCATCGAGCGGTTCGCCGGTGTGGCGCAGCGCCGGGTCGAGCTCGGACCGCACGCAGAGCTCGCCGGGGCGCAGCTGCGCTGCTTGCTCGGCGGCGAGGTCGTGGTGTTCGATCCGTCCGAGGACGTGGTCCGCGCGCCGCGCGAGCTGGTCGGCGGCGGGCTGGCCCGCGCGCTCGCGCCGATGCTGCGGCGGCGCGCACCGATCGTCGTGGTGTGCATCTCGCCCGAGGCGCTCGACAAGCAATCCGAGCCGCAGCTCGCGGAGCTGGGCAGCGCGCTGCGCGCCAAGCTCGATGTGCTGTCGGCGATGCGCGACGAGCCGTGCACCGTGCGCGTCGTCGTGAGCGACGTGCCCGGGTTCGCGCGGTTCGATGCGCTGTTCCGGCTGATCCAGCTGCCCGGCATGCCGTCGGTGCTGCCGATCGATCATGTCGACGACGAGGCGGTGTGCGGAACGCTGCTCGAGTACGCCAACGAGATCGGCACTGCGCTGACCCAGCTGTCGCCGAAAGAGACGCTCGAGCTGATCGGTTTCCTCGAGGCGCTGCCGCAGCTGTCGTCGGCGCTCTCGGTCCTGCTCGGCGAGCTGTTCGCCAACGCCGGCGAGCTGACGCCGCGCCCCGACGGGCTGTACCTCGTGCCCGCCGAGGGCGGGCCGAACCCGCTGGTCATCCCCGAGGGAATGCTCCGGCCGGGCGCGAGCCCGCTGCTCAAGCACCGGGTGATCGCGCTCAGCCTCGCGGTGGCGGTCGCCGGCATCCTGCTCGCCGGCTACCGCACGGACGCGGCGAAGTGGGACCGCGCCGCGGCGGCCGCGACGTCGTACGAGCTCAAGGCCGAGCGCGAGCTCGATCTGCGGCTCGCGATCCGCGCGTACACCGGCAACCAGCCGGGCGGGCTCACCGATCGGCTGAGGCCCGGGTTCTTCGTCGAGGGGCCGGCCGTCGTCGCATGCTCGTTCGTCGAGCAGGTCCGCCAGGACTTCCTGATCGGTGCGCTCAACGATGCGCTCGCGCCGCCGCCCGCGCAGCGCTACCCCGAGCGCGCGCTGTACGCGGCCGCGACGCTCTACGCCAGCAGTGACGGCGACATCGGTCATCTGATCAGCGATCGCAGCGATCAGTTTGCGACCGCGATGGCCCTCGAGCCTTCGCTGCTCGCGGACTACCTGCGGATGGCGCGCCCGTACCGCGACCTGCGCGGGCTCGAGCGACTGCGCGACGCGGCGCAGGCGGTCACCGCCGACGGCGTGTCCGATCAGCTCGCGCGCTTCCTCGCGCTGCTCGCGCCCAATCGGGCATGGACGGCGTCCGAGCTCGAGGAGACCCAGAAGCTGGCGGGCGAGCTGCGGCCCGAGCTCGACAAGCTCGCGCCGTTCGGGTCTGCGCAGCGCATCCTCTCGACGCCACCGTTCGATCGCCTGGCGCCGACCTTCAAGGCGCACGCGGCGCGCTTCGATCTGCTCGCGCAGCTGTGGGACAACCGCGCCTCGCTCGACAAGTTCCTCGAGCGCGTGCTCGAGAGCGTCCCCTCCGGCCCGGAGGTCGCGCTGCACTCGTTCACCGAGCTGACCGCCGCGCTGGCGCGCAAGCTCGCCGCGACCAGTCCGTCCGTGCAGGCGACGCTCGTGATCGCCAACCACGCCTACGAGATCGACGCCGCCGCGTTCGCGCGCGCCGTGCACGGCGGGGAGATCGAGCGCGTCGTCGCAGGTTTCGTCGACCAGGTCGCGGGCGAGGGTGCGCGCGCGCTGCTGTCGGACGCCGCGCAATGGAAGGAAGTACCACTCACGATCCAGTGGCCGGCCGGCACCTCGGGCGCCCAGACCCACGTGCGCGCGTACACCCGCGAGGTGTTCGAGGGCGACGTCAAGCGCGCCGTGTTCGCCACCCACCAGCTGCTCGACAGGCTCGCCGATCACCCGGGGCTCCAGGCGCAGATCACGCAGCTGCTCGGCCAGTCGCTCGATGCCTACGCGCTCGGCTACGAGCAGGAGCTCGAGCGCATCATGACCTCGTTCCGGTTCGACGTGTCGTCGGAGGTGGCCGCGCAGCGCGTGCTGCGCGTGCTCGCCGGTCCGCGCTCGCCGCTGCGCGCGCTCATCGCCACGGTGGCGCACGACGCCGAGCTCGGGCTCGCCGGCGACAAGTCCGGGTTCTTCGAGTCGATGACCTCCGTCGAGGATCACTACGGCGGGCTCGCGGCGCTGCTCGCGGCCGGCAAGAACGGCGATCCGTTCATCGGCTACCAGGACGTGCTGCGCACGCTCGGCGGCGGGCTCAGCGCAACGCCACCGGCCGCCAAGCCCGCCCCGGCGGGGGCCGGCGCACCGGGCACTGCGAGCACGGCGATCACCGGCCGGCTGTCGCCCGCGGGCGCGCTCGCGTTTGCACAGGTCACGGGCGCGACCGACACGCCGCTCGCGGCGCTCGATGCCTGGCTCGCCGACAAGCCGCTGACCGACGAGGTGATCGACGTGCTGCGCGCGCCGGTCCGCTCGGTCTACGCGCTCGGGGCGCGCGACGTCGAGGGCGCGCTCGGCGCGTGGGCGCGCGACGTGGACACCTCGGTCGACGCCGATCTGTTCTCGCGCTTCCCGTTCGAGCGGCGGTCCGGCGACGACCTCGATCCGCAGACGCTGAACGCGTGGTTGCAGCCCAAGCGCGGGCGGCTCGCCAGCGAGCTGCTCCCCGCCGTCGCCGGGCTCGTCGCGCAGGGCCGGTCGTGGGAGGGCCACGCCCACCATCGCCAGGCGCACCCCTGCAACAGCGACGACGTCTGCGTGCGCGTGCCGCCCGCGCTGCTCGCCATGCTCGATCGCCTCGCCGCGGCCTCGGAGCTGCTCTGGGACGACGCCGGCAAGCCGCGCCCCCTCGAGGTCGCCGTCACGCCGCGGCCGTTCACGCTCGCAGCCAGCGACAGTCCGCTCCCCGAGCTGGTGCGGCTCTCGGTCGGCGAAGCCACGGTGTTCTACTTCAACCAGCGGCCGCGGCGCACCACGCTCGCGCTCGACTGGACGCGCGATCAGACGGCCACGCTCTCGGTGCAGCTCAAGCAGAGCGGCAGCCTCTCGCTCACGCCGCCCGCCGTGATGGCCAGCGGCACGCCGTGGAGCTTCTTCCATCTGCTGCAGCAGGCCGAGCGCCGCGGCTCCACCTACACGTGGCGCGTGCCGATCGCGCCGAACCAGGCGATGTCGGTGAGCTTCGACGTCAGCGATCCGCTGGCGCCGAGCGCCACGGTGTCCAAGGCGCTCGTGTCGCGAGGTCCGCAATGAGGGGAAGCAAGGCAAGGAAGGCGAGAAAG